>DASYSS010000106.1 GCA_036003045.1 Gemmatimonadaceae bacterium | reverse complement strand
CGGAGCGTGAACGTAGAAGCCGTCGCCGTCTCGGCGAGGTTCGCCGTGTTGGTGACCGCCGTCCACGTTCCCGTGTTCGTCGTGCCCTGCTGGAAGACGACGCCAACGTTGTCGACGCCGTTGTGATCCAGGTTGCGCGTGCGGTTACCCGCGATCTGGTCCGGACCACGGTAGCCGGCCGCCGAATCCGCCGCGAAGCGGAAGGCCGCACCGACGTAGCCGTTGACCGACGTGCCCTGATCCGCATTGCTCGCGAGAGCGAACGTGCCGCTCGCCGGGCGCTGCGTGTCGAGGCGGAACGGATTGGTGCCACCGAACGGCGGCGTGCCGCCCGCGGCCGGATTGGCCAGGAACGAGGCAGCGGTCACGATCGGGAAGCCGCTCGGGTTGAAGAAGTTGTTACCCGAGTTGTCGACCGTGGTCACGCCGAGTTCTTCATCCGCGAAGCCGTCCGTGATCCCGTCGATGTTGAGCGGGCTCGTGGAGGCCGGGTTGTTCGTATCGAGGAACGTCACCGACTGGGTGCCTGCACCCGTCGCCGTCGCCGTCGCGCCTTCAAAGGTGAAGACCATCGACGCGGCCGAGCGACCCGGGGTAAAGAAGACCGGCGTCGCCGTGACAGTCACGTCGCCACCGTGCCAGTTGAGGCCCGTGGTCGGGTTCAGCGCCTGCTTCGTCGACGCCATGGTGCCGACGATGACGTCGGGGTTCACGAGCGTCAGGGTCTCGGTGTTCGAGCCCGACTGCGTGCCCGCCGCCGTACGCGCGCGGCCCTTGAGGACGCAGTTGCCGTTCTTGAACGCAACCGCGCCGCTCGTGGCGTTGAAGTTCGCCGTGTTGAAGCTGAGCTGCACCGGAGCCGAAGCCGCTTCGGCCGCGATCGGCGCCTTGTCCGAGCCGATGTTCTGGCTGGCCACGACCGTATCCGTGCCGGAGTTGCCCGTACCCGAGCAGTTCAGAATGAGGTCGACGCCCGTAAGCGTCTGCGTGCCCGGATCGACGTTCAGCGTCACGTCGATCTGGCCCATGATGGCGGCAATGTTCGCCGGAACCGAGCTGCAGTTTCCGAAGAACGAGCACGTGGTCTGGTTGACGCTGGCGATCGTGATCGTCGCCGGAACGCTCGCGCCGACCGTGACCACCGCGGCGCCCGAGACGCCCGTGTTCTGGACCGAGGTCGCAATGATCGAGGCCGTACCACCGGAAACCGCCGTCACGACGCCGTTGTTATCAACGGTCGCGATCGCGGTCGCCGACGACTTCCAGGTCACCGCGCGGTTCGTGAGGTCAGGACCGCCCGTTACTGTCGCCGTGAACGTGACCTTGTCGCCGATCTTCATCGCGATCGGTCCCGGCGGCGAAACTACTACCAACGACACACTGCTGTCCTTCGGCGGCTGGGTCACGGTCACTTTGTCGCCGCAGGCCGTGGCCGTTGCGGCGGCAAAAGCAAACGCGCCTAGCACAAAAGTAGAACGAACTACGGATGGCATCTTACCCCCTTGGTAAGTGATGCATGTGAAAAACTGAACTCCGACTTCGGCTACCCTCCGACTTCCATACATCGTCACATCGCGCCACGTACACCGGGTGGAACGACCGCGATCGTCTGCGACGCTCGGGGAAGCGTGGCTCTTCCCCATGGAAAAACTCGCAAAACGCACTACTGGCACAAAAAGAGTCAGTACGGGAAACGACGCAAGATATTGGTGACCGTCAAGTCGGTCAAGAACAAGGATCCTGGCGATTTACAGGTTTTAGTGACTCTGTTTTCTCAAGCCCTCGTCGGCTTGCTGCTCCCGTCAGCGCACTTCGGTAGTCAAGAAAACTGACACAAAACCGCGCGACACCGGGCCCGAATGGGCCTGGCGTCGGATTAGGACGCGGACCTTCGCCCCAAGTAACGGCGAACCGTCAAAGGTTCCGGACACCAGACCAATCGGTTGCCTTCCCGTGACTTCCGGCATGTCATGACTACCGAAACCAACCCGAAGCGATAATTTCTTTCCGCATGGCCGCGAGCGACGTCGTTCTGCCCGTCCCGTCTCTGCACCCCGACTCGTCCCCGCACCCCGACTCCGCACCAGTCCTCTATCCCCCCCGGGACCGAAGTGTCGACGGCAATCCCCGCGACTTCACCGCGGAGCTGAACCATGAACAAGCCGCTGCCGCCACTCACGGCTCCGGCCCGCTCCTCGTCATTGCCGGCGCCGGCACCGGCAAGACCCGAACGCTGGTCTACCGTGTCGCCCACCTCATAGAACAAGGCGTCGCCCCCGAGCGAATCCTCCTCCTCACCTTCACCCGGCGCGCGGCGCACGAGATGCTCTCCCGCGCCGAACGCCTCGTCGGCTCGGCGTCGACGCGCGTGCAAGGGGGAACGTTCCACGCCATGGGGCACCGGTTGCTCCGCCAATTCGGCCCGGAGGCCGGTCTCGCCCGCGACTTCTCGATCATGGACCAGGGCGATGGCGAAGACCTCATGCAGCTCGCCCGGGGAAGCCTCGGCTTTGGGAAATCCGAAAAGCGATTTCCAAAAAAGGAAACGCTGCACTACGTCTACTCCCGCCACATCAACGCCGAAATCCCGATCGAGACGCTGATCGAGCGAGAGTTCCCGCAGTTCCTCGAGCAGATGCAGGGTATGATCCGCGTCTACGCCGAGTACGTGAGCCGAAAGTCGGACCGCAACCTGGTCGACTACGACGACCTGCTCCTCTTCTGGGCGCTCATGCTGGAGCAATCGCCCGTGCTGGCCGATCGCATCTCCGGGCTCTACAGCCACATCCTCGTCGACGAATATCAGGACACGAACCTGTTGCAGGCTCGCATCCTCCGCGGAATGTGTCGCACCCACAAAAACATCACGGTCGTAGGCGACGACGCGCAAAGCATCTACTCGTTTCGCGGCGCCAGCTTCCGGAACATCTTGGACTTTCCAAGACAATTCGAAGGAACGCAGGTCGTGGCCCTCGAGCAGAACTACCGCTCGACCCAACCGATCCTCGACTCGACGAACACATTGATCTCGCGCGCGCTCGAGCGCTTCACGAAGCAGCTCTGGACGCAACGCACCGGTTCCGAACCGCCCTGGCTCGTCACGGCACGCGACGAACAGTTGCAGACGCGCTTCGTCGTGGATCGTGTGCTCGAGCTGCACGAAGAGGGCACGCCGCTGCGCGAGATCGCCGTTCTGGTTCGTGCGGCGTACATGTCGGCGGATCTCGAGATCGAGCTCGCCAATCGAAACATTCCGTTCGAGAAGTGGGGTGGCCTCAAGTTCCTCGAGGCAGCGCACGTCAAGGACGTCCTCGCGTTCCTCCGCGTGCTCGACAACCCGCGCGACGAAGTGAGCTGGTACCGCATTCTGATGCTGATGCCGGGAATCGGCGACGCGACCGCGCGCGCGATCATGCAGACGCTGGCCGAACGGTCGTGGGATCCCGACGCGTTCGCGCGATTCGAGCCGCCGGCGCGCGCCCACGACGCGCATCGCGACCTCGCCGACTTGCTCCGTCGCTTGCGCGCCGCCAAGCGCGGCGAAGCGGGCGTCGGCGAAGACATCGACGAGATCCGACTACTATATGATGCGGTGCTCGCCGAGCGATACGATCGGGCCGAGCCGCGCCTGGCCGACCTCGATCAGCTTCGCGTGATCGCGGCCGGCTACCCGAGCCGCTCGGCGTTCCTCGCCGCGATCGCGCTCGAGCCGCCGCAGAGCACACAAGATTTGGCGTCCGGCAGCCAAGAGGAAGACGACGCACTGGTGATCAGCACCGTGCACAGCGCAAAGGGCAAGGAGTGGGACGCGGTCTTCGTGATCTGGGCCGTGGACGGCTGGTTCCCGTCGTCGCGATCGCTCGACGACGAGGATCAGTTGGAGGAGGAGCGTCGGTTGATGTACGTCGCGATGACGCGCGCGCGAAATCACTTGGCGGTGACGTACCCGCTCAACGTCTACGCGACGCGCCGCGGCTCGGATTACTCGATCGACCAACTGTCGCGCTTCCTCGACCGCGGCGTGCGCGACAAGATGAAGCGCGTGGTGCCTCGCGATCCGGCGGCGCCCGAGTCGCCGGCTCAGCCCCAACCCCGCGCCGACGCGCCGCCCATCGATCTTCGCGCTCTGTTGCGCGGACGTTTCGAGCCGCCTGGAGGGACCGCGCCAGTCTAGCAACAGGCTTGACTGAGAAGAATTCAACGCGGATGAGCGCCGATTGTGAACGACGATGCAGCATCGCTGTTCACGATTGGCGTTCATCCGCGTTGAGTTGTCTTGAGACTCCGTGGTAGCCCGCGAAACGCCTAATCACGACCCAGCTAGCCAGGCTCGAGTCGCGCCGAACGGATCTTTCGGCTCACTCTTCGCCAGATCGATGATCCGCGAAATCGCTTTGCGGAGGTCGCCGTTCTCGCGAACCCAGACGCGATCGAACAGATCGAGGTTCGTGTTGTAGATCCGGTGTGCGAGCAGCGCGGCGTTGTCGAGGCGGATGCGGGTCAGCGCCGCGGCGGGAATCGTGCGCAGTTGGGGGCCGAGCGTGGCGACGAGATCGCGCCGCGCGCGCGCGTAGAGTGTATCGCGCGCCGCGATCCGCGCGAGGGAATCGGTCGCGTGCGCACGAAACGCCGAGTCCACGCTCGTGTAGAGCGTCGCCCAGAACTGGGCCAACAACTTGTCGTCGGCCCATCGCGCGTCGGCTTGATCCGCGGCCGCCGAATCACCGCGTGACCGAAAGAACCACGCGGACCCTCGAGCGCCGACGAAGCTCGCGAACGATTCGTTGAAGACCGCCTGCCCCGGCGCATAGAACGTGTTGTGCGTCAGCTCGTGGATGACCGTGTTCGCGAGGTCTATGGTGTCAGCTCTCAGTGAAGTGGAGAGGAGCGGATCGTTGAACCAGCCGAGCGTGCTGAAGGCCGGAGACGGTCGGAGATAGACGTCGAAGCCTTTCCCGGCGAGGTCGCGTTCCGCCGCGCGCGCCGCGCCGAAATCGAAGAACCCCTTGTACGGCACTCGCCCAACGATCGGAAACCACCACGTGTAGGCCGCGAGCCGGTCGCGGTACGCGCCGGAAAGTACGAGCACGAGCGTGTCGCGGTCGAGGTGCGTGTACGTCGTGAAGCTTCGGCGAGCGCGGAGCTGAATGGAATCCGCCGCGAACGCGCGCGCCGCGAGCACGAGCTTCAACTTGGCCGCCGCGTCGATCGGCGTCGCCGGATCCGCCACGATCCTCTCGATCGAACGACGCCGCGCGAGAATCGAGCCCTCCGCCCACGCAGCGCGCACGAGATAACGCCCGGTCGGCGACAGGGCCAGCCAGGCGATGAGCAGCAGAACGAGGATGCCGAGGATGCGACGGATTCTTCGCATTGAGGAAGGGTAGACGGGTGGACAGGTGGACCGGTGGACAAGAACTACGCAGTGCTCTCGGATCCCTGTCCACCCGTCCACCCGTCCACCGTCCACCCGTCCACCCGTCCACCCGTCCACCCGTCCACCCGTCCACCCGTCCACCCGTCCCCCGCTATTTTATGAGATGGGCTTCGTCCACC
>DASYSS010000105.1 GCA_036003045.1 Gemmatimonadaceae bacterium | reverse complement strand
GCTCGCTCTCAGTCTCACTCTGGGAATTAGACGGTCGGAGGCGGCGGCTCCGGAGCTCAGCAACGCCGATCTGGACGGGATCATCGCGGTCGCCGTGTCGGCGGCGAACGCGACGAACAGCGCCTTCCGCGTCTCGCCGACGGCGCAACCGACGAAGATGCAAATCGCCATCGTCGCTCGCGACGGCAAACTGCTTCGGCTGTTCTCGATGGCCGATGCGTGGGTCGGCTCGATCGACATCGCCATCGCCAAGGCTCGCACCGCGGCCTTCTTCTCGAGCGATCAGAACGCCCTCACGAGCCGCATCGTCGGCGACGCGTCACAGCCTGGCGGCCCGCTCTGGGGAATTGGGAACTCCAATCAAATCGGCATCAGCGGCAGCCAGGAGTTTCGCAACGGCATCATCACCTTCCCGGGCGGCATACCGCTCTACAAAAACGGTGTGCTCGTTGGCGGCATCGGCGTGAGCGGCGACGGCGTCGACCAGGACGAGCAGGTCGCGCTTGCCGGCGCGGCCGGGTTCCCGCCGGGCCAGGGCGTCAGCAAGCTCGGATTCTAGTTGGCTTGCGTGGTCCGCGAGTCCGCCGGGCCGGCGGCGGAACTGTGAACGTATCCTGTTCGGACGTTTAGCTCTTTTGACGAAACGGCGGGCCATAGTCGAGCTCGGAAACGGTCGATTATGGCCGGTCGTTCCCAGCACCTCCGACGCATGCTCGCCTCGAATTCCCGAAAAGGGCGAACGATTGCAAGTCACAATCACTTCGATGGCGAACCCGGGCGGGTATTTCTTCCGTATTAACTAGATAGAACCCCTCAAGGCACTCCGGTTGGCCGACAACCCGCCGCCGCTGGATCGGAAAACACAAAGAGCCACAGTCCTTGGCCTGCTGTCCGGCCACTGGGGCATCTTGCTCCTGGGCCTCGTCGCCGTTGGCGCCGAGACAGGCGCCTCGCTGCTCGAGCCGTGGCCGATCAAAATCGTGCTCGACACCGTGCTGCGTGCCAAACCGCTGCCGCAGTGGCTGGAGCGCGGGGTCGCCTCGATGCTCGGAACGAATACCCTAGGCGTTCTCGAATTCGCCGTGGGCATGGTGCTGCTCATCGCGATCGTCGGAGGCCTGGGCAGCTACGCCGAAAAGCAGTGCGTCACGACGTTGGGCCAGCGTGTGACCCACGAGCTTCGCTGCCGGCTCTATGTCCACGCGCTGCGGCTGTCGATGTCGTTCCACGACAAAAAGCGGACGGGTGACGTCATCAGCACCGCGACGACGGACGTCGACGCGATCCAGAGCGCGATCACCTCGGGCGTCCTCGACACGTTGTACTACACGCTGCTGTTGATCGGCATGGCCAGCCTCATGCTGTATCTCGACTGGCGCTTCACGCTCATCGCGCTGGCGGTCCTGCCGGCGCTCAGCGTCGTCGTCTACACGCTCACTCGCCGGATCAAGCGCACCTCGCTCGACGTGCGCGGGCGGGAAGCGGACCTCATGTCGACGATGCACGAGGTGCTGTCGTCGATGCGGCTCGTGAAAGCGTTCGGCCGAGAGGATCACGAGCGCGGCCGCTTCGAGTACCAGAGTGAGAGGATCGTCGAGTCGACGCTCCGCGCGCGCGACGTGAAAGCGAAGCTGGCGCCGGCCGTCGAGATCATCGTCGCCGTGGGGGCGGCCTCGGTCCTCTGGTTCGGCGCGCGTCACGTCCTCGATGGCCGCCTGACCGCCGGGGCGCTCGTCGTCTTTCTGCTGTACCTGAGCAAGATGTACAAGCCGATTCGCGAGCTGTCGAAGATGACCGACACGTACTCGCGCGCGCTGGTCGCGTTCGAGCGGATCAACACCTTCCTCGCCGTCGACCTCGAGATTCGGGATCGGCCCGGAGCGCGACGCGCGCCTCGCTTTCGCGGCGCGATCGAGCTCGATCACGTGACGTTCGGGTACGGACCCGACCGGCCCAACCTCGTCGACGCGAGCCTCACGATCCCGGCCGGCTCGATCGCCGCACTGGTCGGACCGACCGGCGCCGGCAAGACAACGCTCATCAATCTCATCGCACGGTTCTACGACCCTCAGTCGGGTCGCGTGCTGATCGATGGGGAGGACGTACAATCCTTCTACCAGGAATCCATCCGGGAGCGCATGAGCTTCGTGTTGCAGGACACGCTGCTCTTCCGCGGTCCGGTGTGGCAGAACATCGCGTATGGACGGCCCGAGGCGACACGCGGCGAGATCGTGAGAGCCGCCGAGTTGGCGAACGCGGATGTGTTCGTTCGTGAGCTACCCGACGGCTACAACACGTTGGTTGGCGAGCGTGGCGTGACCTTGTCCGGCGGGCAGCAGCAGCGAATCGCCATCGCGCGGGCCATCATTCGCGACGCCCCGATTCTGATTCTCGACGAGCCCACGACCGGATTGGATGCGGCGTCGGAGGCGCTGGTCCTCGACGCGCTTCGCCAGCTGATGCGCGGGAAGACGACGATCATGATCGCGCACAGCCTCACGACGGTCCAGCAGGCGGATCAGATCTTCGTGGTCGATCATGGCCGCGTGTGTGAGCGCGGCACGCATGCCACGCTTCTCGCGGCGAGCGGCGTGTATGCTCGGCTGCACGATCACCAATTCAACCGGAGCATCCCGTCAGCATCGGCGCCGGTCCCGCTTCACGCGACTAGAACCTGAGCCTCGAAGGTTGTGCCGGCGGCCTCGGCTACCGCCCAGAGCATTGTCGCTTCACGATCGCCAGCGCATCGCCGACAGTCCGCTCGCCTTCTTTGTCCGACGGATGATTGGCGATGCGCAGCTTGCCCGACGAGTCGGGATCTGCGAACACCATCGTCGTCGAACCGCCCCCGTCGAGGTTGATTGCGTCGCGCGCGCCCAGTGCGAGCATGAGGCCGGCCGTCTCGCGCAACGTCATTCCAGCGTTCTCGTATTCCCGTCCGTCCACGACGGCCAGGATGAGCCGCTTGCCGTTCCGCGCGATACCCGCCGCAGTGCGCGGGTTCCGCTCACGAAACGACGCCTGGCCGAAGGTGTCTACCTCATCGACGATGGCGCTGTCGCGCACCAGTACCGGTCGTCCGCCGACGGCCTGCAGCGGGTGGAACGGGAGCAGCCGCCCACTCTCGAGCGTGAAGAACGCGATGTGGGGAACGCCGGCGGAATCGAACGCCAGTACCGGCTGCTTGATCGGCGGCGTGATCATCATCCCGTCGACCACGAGGAGGTTTGTCGGCGTGCCGCTCTGAAGATTGAAGAAGTCCCCGTTGACCCCCGCGACCACTTTCTGCGTGCGCGAGAGAGCAGCGAGCATGTCGCTTGTCTTGACTCGGCCGATCGCGCGGTCGGAGCTCGCGACAGCCTCGGGTGCGTTGCATCGATCGAGGTCGACGTAGACGACGTTGATCGTCCATGGTCCCGTCGCCGAACGAATGACGCGGCGTGTTACGCCGTCGGCCACCATGACAGCTCGAGCGCTGTCAACCGGGAACGGCATGGCGCCCATGCTCGGTGCGATGAACGCGGGCTGTCGCGCGCAGGCGGCAACGATGAGCGCCAGGACAATCGGGCGACGGGCGGCTTGTGTCATTCGATTGGTGGACGGGTGGACGGGTGGACGGGCGGACGCGTGGACCGGTGGTCACCTCGCGGCCGCCGCCTCCCGGATAGGCAGAGGAGCTTCTCCGGCTCTCGCCGCGATCGATCGCGCGATGTGCCGAGCTTCGATCCCGATCTGGCGCAGCACGCCGCCTCGAGACAGCTCGTATCCGCAGAAGAAGAGCCCCGGAGCCGCTGACTCGCGCCCACTGATGCGCGGCCGGCCCTGGTCGTCCAGCACATCCGGTTGCTCTGGAAACATGCTCGCCAGGCCGGTGGTGAAACCCGTCGCGAGCACGATCGCGTCGAAGGGCTCGCTGGTGTCGTCGGCGAATCGAACGGTCGTGCGGTCGAACGATTCGATATTTTTCCGCACATCGATGTCGCCGCTCCGAATGCGCGCAAGCGTGCCCACGTCGATGACGGGGATCTGGCGCGCCTCCGTGATCTGCGCGAACGGGCCGCAGTCGCGCTTCGACAATCCGATCGCGGAGAGATTTCCAATCGCCAACCGCAGGGTCATCCTGTTCATCGCGTCGGCGAATCGGGCCGGGAATGGTTTCCACAGCAGGCCGAACACGACGATCGGGATGCCCAGGAGATCGCGCGGGATGACGTTCACCTTCGAACGAACGGCAACGGCCGGACGCGCGCCATGCTCGAGCAGGTCGAGCGCGATCTCGGCGCCCGAGTTTCCGAAACCCACGACGAGCACGCGCTGGCATCGGAAGCGCTCGCCATTCTTATAGTCTTGCGTGTGGACGATCCGTCCGGGAAAGGTCTCCTGACCCGGCCAGCGCGGCACAGTGGGCACACGGTTCAGGCCCGCCGCCATCACGAGATTGCGCGCCCGATACTCGCCGACGCTGGTCTCGATCGACCAACGCCCGTCCGCCCCACGCGTGCATCGAGACACGTCCACCCCGAACTCGGGATGCAGGTCGAACGTGCGCGCGTAGTCGTCGAAGTACGCGATGAGCTGTTGGCGCGACGGGTACGTCGGATAGTCGCGCGGGAAGGGAAGGCCCGGGAGCGCCGAGTGCCGCTTCGGCGTATGCAGCGCGAGCCGTTCATAGTGGCGGTGCCATGACTCGGCGACGTGCTCTCCACGCTCGAGCATCACGAACGAGACGCCCGAGCGCCGAAGCTCGGCTCCGAGAGCGAGTCCGGCCGGTCCGGCGCCGATGATGATCGTATTCGATTCACGCATGTCCATCGACTCGACGATGCGACCCTTGGCCGGTAGAATCTTCGCGCATGGGTTCTTGCGACGTCCGCGCCGAGGTCGTGACGCGTGACGAGTATGCGCTGACGGCAGAGATTGCGCGAGCCGACGCGCGGGGCGCGTGAGCGACTGATCGCCGCCACGAAAACGGGGAGAGCCTCCGTCAGGCTCTCCCCATTTTCGTTTTCGACGGCTCACCCCCCTAATCGGAGCGGTCGCCTGGCGTCACGCCCTCGAGCAGCTCGAGGGCCTTCTCGTTCTGGAGCAACTCGATCAGGCAGCATGTCAGCGCGCGCAACGCGTCCGGCGACTCCAACACCAGCCTCAATCGCGTTTTGCCGCCCGCGGGCTCGCCCATTTTGCGGAACGCGTGGCCGTTGGCCGCGAGGCGCAACACGGTCAGTCCGGCATCGTGGAGATGCTCGAGCCTGACGGAGACGGTCCCGCCGCTGGAGCGGCTGGGAGTGTACGCGATGTCCTGTGCCTCGACAGCCAAATAGCTCATCGACTCCGTTGGCGGCGCGACCCTCGGGGTGTCCGTTGCGACCACGGTCTGCATGGCGGGCTCCTTGGCGGGGAAGGGCAACCGGCTGGTGGGGGGGGACCGGACGAAGCGGAAAATGCACAACTCTTGCGGTAGTGTCAATAGTGTCATGACATCATTGACACTACCGAGACAGTACTAATAGATTCGCCCTCCCGTGCGAATCCGACTCCCCGAAGTGCTCACGGAGCACAAGATCACGGCCTACGAGGTCGCGAAACGCTCCGACGGCCGAGTCATTCCGTCGACGCTCTACCGGCTCGTGCGGCAGCGAGGACGGGTGCGCATGTTCGACGGCGCGCTGCTCGAGACGCTTTGCGAAATCCTGAACGTCGAACCAGGCGTTCTTCTCGAACGTCGCCGGCGCAAAGGTGGGGGCGGCCGGAGCGGGTGAGCGTCAGTGCTTCACCGTGATGGCCACCGACGCGCTCTTCCCCTCGCTCGTCGCGGTGATCGTCGCCGCTCCTTCCTTGTTGCCCTTCACGGTGGCGCCGTATGTGCCCGCTTTCGGCGTGACCGAGGCGATACTCGGGTCACTCGACGTCCACGTGACAACGCGTCCCGGACCGATGTCTTTGCCGCTTGCGTCGGTGAGAGACGCGGTCAACGCGAGGTTGTCGTTCTTGCCGATGGCCGGCGGGTTCGACGGTGAAATGCGGACCGATGCGACGGGAACAGGGCCCTGCGGGAGTGGATCGGCGCCTCGCGCGATGGTGACGGTGCCGACTCCAGATTTTCCGGCGACATTCGCCGAAACTTGCGTCGTGCCGGGCGCGACGCCGGTTACGATGCCGTCGTCGGAGATGGTCGCGATGCTCGTGTTCTGGACGGACCAAAAGACGTCGGCGCCGGAGAGCGCGTGGCCGGAGGCGTCTTGCACGACGGCGCTCAGCGGTACACGGCCGCCGACCGACACCGAGGACGTGGACGGAGACACCGCGACGCTCGCAACGTCCCCCGGCGCCACACCGCTCGTCGTCGAGCCGCTGCACGCCCCTACGGCCAGCAACGCCCCC
>DASYSS010000104.1 GCA_036003045.1 Gemmatimonadaceae bacterium | reverse complement strand
GTGCCGCCGCGTATGCGTCGAGCCGCTGCCCTTCGACCGCGCGATCGGCGAGGTTCGAGACGTTGGCGATCATCACGTTCCCCCACCCGCCGATCAGCTCGACCTTGGCGAGCGTCTCTGCTCGAATCCGATCCGCTGTCGCGGAGTCGCCGAGGCGAGCCAGGAACGCGTCGTTGCTTCCGTCTCGGCTCCAGACGGGAAAGAGATTGGTGAGCCCCGTCTGATAGGCGATGTACGGATAGCGGTCGAACGCGGCGTCGCATCCCGCCGCGCGCGCGGCCGCCACACGCGCGAACGCGTCGTCGAGCTTTCCCCAGTTGCGCGGGCCCTGTGTCTTGAGGTGCGAGATCTGGAGCGCACAGTTCGCGCCGCGTGCGACGGCGATCGCCTCGTCGATCGCCTCGAGCACGTGGTCATCTTCGTTGCGCATGTGCGTCGCGTACGGGAGCCCTGTTCCCGCGAGCGGTTTGCAGAGCGCGATCAGCTCTTCACGCGGCGCGAACGCGCCCGGCGTGTACTCGAGCCCCGTCGACACGCCGCATGCGCCGTCCGCCATCGCCGAGCGGACGAGCTGCTCCATTCGCGCCAGCTCGGCCGCGGTCGCCGGACGATTGTCGCCGCCCACGACGACGTCGCGAATCGTCCCCAGCCCGACCATCGACGCGACGTTCACCGAAGGTTGCACGCGCGCCAACGCGCTCCACAGTTCTCGGAAGGAATCGAACTGATTCCGCGAGTCGTCGCCTTGGCCGCCGCGCGCGACGCGAGGTGCCCGCGACGAACCATCTTGCCCGACGACGATCGTCGTGATTCCCTGGCGGACGAGCGACTCCGAGCGCGGATCCTCCCACAGGGAGCCGTCACCGTGCGAATGGATGTCGATGAATCCCGGCGCGACGGCGCGGCCGCGCGCGTCGATCTCGACCGATCCGCGGTCGGACGAGCGACGCGTGACCCCGGTGATCTTTCCGGCCGCGATCACGACGTCCGCTTGTCGCCCGGCCGATCCGGTTCCATCGAACACGGTTCCACCGCGCACGATGATGTCGGCGTCGGCGCGCGAGCGAAGGTGGATCGCGGGAGCGCCGGCGAGGACTGCCGCGGCGCTGCTGGCGGTTCGGAGGAAGTCGCGTCGTGTGGTCATGAAGGTCGAGGGAGACGGCCGGACGTTGTCGTCGCGGACGTCATCCCGCAACCGGCAGCCGCGCGCTATTCCTCGCGCAACGCCACGACGGGGTCGACCCGCGTGGCGCGCATCGCCGGAACCAGCGTCGCCAGGAACGCCACGGCGACCAACAGAACCGAGACGATCGTGAAGGTCACCGGATCGGTCGCGCCAACCGAGAAGAGCTGGTTGGAGAGGAACCGTGTGAGCGCGAACGCCGCCACGAGACCGATCGCCACGCCGATACCCGCCAGTGCCATGCCCTGGCCGACCACCAGTCCGAGTACGCGCGACCGCGCGGCACCGAGCGCCATGCGAATGCCGAGCTCGCGCGACCGTTGCGTCACGGAGTAGCTCATCACGCCGTAGATGCCGATCGATGCCAGAACAACGGCGATGAGCGAGAAGAGTCCCAACAGCATCATCGACAGTTTGCGCTGGCCGACCGACGTCTCGACGAGCCTGTCCATCGTGTTCACGGCGGCCAGAGGCAAGTTGCGGTCGATGGAGTGGACCGCTTCGCGCGCGGCCGACAGGAGCGCGGTGGGATTGCCCGTCGTCCGCACTGCGACCGTCATGTTCCCGATGCCGGATTGAGTCGTGGGGAAGTAATACTGAATGCGCGGCTCGGCATCGAGACCTTCATGCGCCGCATGGCCGACGACGCCGACGATCGTGATCCACGTCGAATCGGTCGAGCCGCGTCGCGCGCCGAACGTGATGCGCTTGCCGATCGGGTCGGCGTGCGGGAAGTACTTCTTCACGAACTGCTCGTCGATGATCGCCACCTGCGGGCCGCCCTGTCGGTCGTTGTCGTCGAAGTAGCGACCCTTCTTGAGCGGAATCCGCATCGCTTCGAAAAAGCGCGGAGACACGATGCGGATGTCGCCCCACGGCCCGTTCTGGCCAGGCGGCACGATCAGCCCTTCGATCGTGAAGCTCGCCGTCGACCAACCGCCGCCGAACGGAATCACCGACGTGACGCCCGCGGCCTTTACGCCGGCGATCGCGTTGAGCTTGGGCTGCAACTGCTGCTGAAAGAGAATCTGCGCCGTGTCCGTGTTGTACTTCACGCGCGGAAGATTGAGGTTGAACACGAGCACGTTGTGCGGATCGAATCCGGGATCGACGCCCTGCAGGCGCGCCACGCTCTTGATGAGCAAGCCGGCGCCGGCGAGCAGCGTGAGTGACAGCGCCACTTCGGCGATCACGAGCCCGCGCCGCAGGTTTCGGCCGGCGAAATCCGCCGCGCCGCTGCGGCTGCCGTCTTTGAGCGTTTCCTGAAGGTTCGTGTGCGACGTCTGCAACGCCGGCGCGAGACCGAACAGCAAACCCGTGGCGACCGACAACCCGAGCGTGAACACCATTACGTGCCAGTCCACGCCGACTTCGCCGGCGCGCGGCAGATTCGGATTCAGCGCGACCAGCGACGCGACGCTCCAGCGTGCGAGCCCGAGCCCCAGGACGCCGCCGCCGAGCGCGAGCATCACGCTTTCCGTCAGGAGCTGCCGTACCAGCGACGCGCGGTCGGCGCCCAACGCGGCGCGAATCGCGATCTCCTTGATGCGAATCGCGGCGCGCGCGAGGAGCAGGTTGGCGACGTTCGCGCACGCGATCAACAGCACGAAGCCCACCGCGCCGAGAAGCACCAGCAGGGCGGGACGAATCCGGCCAGTCGTGAGATCGTCGAGCGTGCGGACCTTGAGCGTCCACGTCGGCGAGAAGTTGTTCGGGTTCGCCTTCTTGAGATTCTCCGCGAACAGCTTCATCTCCGCCTGGGCGCGATCGGGCGGCACCCCGGCCTTGAGACGCGCGACGGAGTTGAGATACTCGTTCGTATAGCCGTTGTTGAATGCGGCCGGAGCCAGGGCGAGCGGAACGTATAGATCGGCGGTTCGCGAGAAGAATCCCCGGAAACCCGGCGGCATGACGCCGATGATCCGATACGACTCGCCGTTCAATTCGATCGACGAGCCCACCGTCGACGGCTTTCTTGCGAAGAGGCGCGTCCACAGTCCATCGGTGATGACGACGACGTGCTCGTGTCCCGGTTCGTCGTCGGCGCGTTGGATCACTCGTCCCGCCTGCGGCGCCACGCCGAGGACGTGGAACCAGTCGCCGGAAACGCGCTCGCCCGGCACACGTTCGGCGTCCCCGCCGGCACCGGTCAGATTCGCGCCGAAGTTCGCCTCGACGGCGACCGACTCGAAGCTGCTGGTCTTGTCACGATAGTCGCGAAAACCCGCCGCCGAGATCGGCGCTTCCATGCTGTTGAGCGACGGATAGAAATGCTCGATCGACACGAGCGCGCCGGGGTCGCGGTAGGGCAGGGCGCGCAAGAGAACCGTGTTGACCACGCTGAAGATCGCCGTGTTCGCGCCGATGCCGAGGGCCAGCGTGACGAGCACGATGGCGGTGAAGACCGGGCTTTTTCGCAGTCGCCGGAAGCTGTAGCCGATGTCGCGAAGCAGAGCGTCCATCGAAACCTCGGAGAGGAACAGGGTGGGAACACGCGCGCGCCAGAAGAGCCCCGGCTGAAGGGGCGTCTCCGTTCGACATTGTGCCAAAGCGAATGGTTCGAATGCGGCTGCGCCGTTTCAGCGATCGAAGTCGACGACCACAACGTATCCGCCGGCCGGCACCCTGGCCTGGCGGATTCGCGGCTGGTCGGAAGCCACTCCCCGCGCGGCGCCGGTCCCTCCCGAAACGCGAACCGTGAGCGCGAGGCCTCGCGGCACGCCACAGACGAAGTAGCCGCCGCGCGCGTCGGCTGCCACGCTGCGCGCCTCGTGTACGACGACCGGGGGACCGCCGCCCAATCTCGCGTACGGCATGTCCCACGAAACCTCGACGCTCGCGCCAGCGGCATCCTGGAGCGCGACTCGCCCCCGCACGGCGCCCTCGTTCCACTCGAGCGCCTCGTTGCCGCACCGCGCCGCGAACGCTTCCTGCGCGCTCGGCACCCGCACGCCGATCGGATCGAAGGGATGATCGGGGATGGTGATGCCGGCCAATGTGCCAGGTGCGTCGAGCGAATCCAGCGCCGGGACGTGCACGATGAGACGCGCCGGACCGGGAAGCACGCGGTCGAACCGAACGACGCCGTCCTCGGCGGTCGCGAAGCTCCGCGCGGTGTCGTTCAGGGAGACCATCGCGCGAACGGCGGCGCCGGCCGAATCGGTGACGCGGACGGCGACGCTGACGCGGCCGCGTTCCCACCACACGGCGCCGCCGCGGCGCAACTCGAGGATGTCGCCCCGCGATTCGTGAATTCCGATCAAGCGCTGACTCGTCCGCTGTCCGGGCGGCGCGCCGGGTACGGTCGAGGGCTCGCGAAAAATCGTCGTCTCGACGATCGGCGATCGAATCCACCAGCGGCTGATCGTCCAGCTCCCGTCGGGAAGCCGCAAGAACTCGACATGTCCGCCCGCGTGAGCCCGCTCGACCACCGACGTGACATTCACGTAGGTGTAATCGAGCGATCGCAGCTCCGCGCTCTGTCGATCGATCCACAGCACACCGCGAACGTCCACGTGTCCGCCCCCCCCTTTCACCGACGGCTCGAACGCGACGCCGAGCACGCCGGCGAACGCTCCGGTGTCGGCCGGCGGAAGCTCAGGCCGGATGCAGTGCAGCGCGGCGAAGGATTCGGAGAGCAGCACGTTTGCGTCGGGTCCCCAGTAGGTCGTGCCGCCGTGCTCGTCGTTCGAGGCGTAGCCGGATCGCGCCAGCTCGTCGGGCGCGAGGGTCACGATCGGCCGGCGCGACGCTCCGTCCGCGGTCGACGCGGAATCCACGAGCACCTTGCCGCCGCTTGGGTCGAACGTGCGCTCGTCGTGCGTCAGGCGAACGCCCAGCGGCTCGGACTCGGTGAGTACGGTGGCGATGAGCGCCGTGCGCGCCTCGTCCCAGAGTCGAAACGCAATCCCGCTGGTGTCCGGGTGGACTTGGCACTTCCCGCGATCCACCACCTGAACCGACGGCAGCACCTGGACACGTCCCGACAGAGGCAGGTCGCGGCGCGCCGGCGTCGCGGCGCGCAGGTCGACTGGTCCCGCGACCGTCGGACGAAATCCGATGCGGAGCACGCGAACCATGTAGCTGCCCTCGCGTGCCGCGCTCACGCTGTAGCTGCCGTCTTCTTTCGAGACCGTGCGTCCGGCGATCGCGCCGTCGGCGCCGACGAGCATCACGACCGCGCCGGGAACATGCGCGCCTTGATCGGTGACCGTGCCGGTCAGCCGCTGCGCGTGGACGCGTGTCGCGCCGGCGAGCGCGAGGCTCGCGGCGATCAGGCGACGCGCAACTCGGTCAGGGCGCACGAGGGCCTTGAGTGCGCGTCCAGATCATCACGATTCCGCACGGCGCGTCGGGTTGCACGCTCGAGAACTCGATCGGTATGGTCGCGGTGCCGACGTACGCTTCGATGCCGCGGATCGATCCCACCGGAACTTCGTCCACCGAGAACGACGGATCCATCAATTGGCCGTCGAGGCCGACGCGGAGCACGCACTTCCGTCCATCGACCGCCGGGCCGCGCGACGAGTCGTCGAAGACGAACTGCGAGGGAACGCCGCGCCCTACTGGAGGCGCGCCCTTGACGTTCGCCACGCCTCGGCCGCCTGTTCCGGGAGTCGTGGCCGTGCCCGACAGCGATGCGCGGAGCCCTCGGTTGGACACGAGCTGCAGCACGCCCCCGCTGTCTCGCACCGAGACGCCGAGAATGGTCTTGAACAGATCCGACGTGCGAACGGGCTGGCGCTTCGCGATGTCCGCTTCGGTGATGAACACTCCGCCGACGTGCCTCGCGGCCCGGCGATCGAAGTCGGTGGTCCCGTTCGACGCGACGACTTTCGTCGGTCCGAGCGTCGCGACGGTGCCGGACGACGTCGACGTCATCGCCACGCGCAGAGGACTCGCTCCCACGGTCGCGTCTGTAGCGAGCGAGTCGGTTCGGTAGCCGGCGAGCACGAAATGAAGGACGGGTCGCGGAGCGGTACGTGCCGAGACCACAAACGCTCCGCCCGTGTCCGTCTGCGCGCGTCCAATGGTGTCGCTGCCGGCGGTCATGATCACGACGACGGACGGAAGCGGGCGCGTCGTGCGAGCGTCGATGACGCGGCCATGCATCGTCGCGCGCGTGGAATCACCTTGCGCGAAACCAATCGCGGGCACGAGCGCGAGCATCGTTGCCGCGGCCAAACGGTCGCGGCGCGTGAAACACCGCATGGGACTACGGTAGCATCGAAACGGGGTCGATAGAAAGACACCCTCGGCGGACGCAACCCTTTAAAGGAAGAACGCAGAACTGAGCGTTCGAGGCGACAATCCTTTTCGTGACCTTACCGAAAATGAAAAGGGCCCCTGTCGGGGCCCCTTCGTCCACTCTTTTAAGTTCTTACCACCCGCGTCTGCCTATTCCGGGCGGAAGAGCACCCGGCGGAAGTGCTGGTGAACCGACCGGGCGGCCACCGCGCGGCCGAGGCCGCGGATCGCAATGGTCGTCGTCGCCGACGATACCGCCACGAATCACCGCGCCGAAGATTCCACCCAGAACCGCGCCAACGCCGTTTCCACCGTTCTCGGGAATGGGCGCAGTCGACGGATAGGTCGGAGCTGGCAGGGGCGACGGCCGAGCGAGGGGCGGCGCATCCGGCGACGGCGTCGATGCGGGCGTGGGCGTGGTTGCCGTCGACGCCATCACCTGAGCCGGTGGCAACTCGGCCTTCACGTCAGCCTGCTCGACCGGCGTGACCGACGCTTTACGCGTGGGATGTTCGCTCCGGATCGTCCGCGGTCCGTCGGGAGCCTTTTTGGGCTTGAGCGCCATCTCCTGATGGCTCCGCGGCGAGATTTCGTCCGGGCTGATCTGAATCGCCTGCGACTGCGTTGCCAGCTGCAGGTCGCGCTTCAGGTCGTCGTTGAGCGCGGTCGCGTTCGACTTTGATTTGCCGCACGCGAGCGCCACGATCGCTGTCGATCCGAGCGCAAAAGACACGAGTTTCCGCATCGTTGCCCCCCAGGGCGGGACGACTTCGCGCGTCAAACGCGCGCTAGCCGATTCGTGACAATGGCACATGCCGCGCCACCTGTAAACCGGGATTACAGAAACTTTGGTTCCGTGCGCCGTCCCTCCCACTGGACGCGCGCGTCCGGGAGAGAGGACACCGGTCGCCCTGCTGTCCCCTATCGCCGGGCACCGATATGTTCGCCAGCGCCTTCGGCGACCGTGTCTTTCGTCGGATTGGTGTCATCGGGCAAAGAGACAACGCGGACGTATCCGGGTACACCACCACATGCCAACCAGATCGCTCCGAATCTCCGCTGCCGCGTGGCTCGCGGTTTCGCTCGCCGCCTGCGGCCCTCAGACTCTTTCGGCCGATGACCGGCGCTCCATTGCCGACTCGCTGGCTCGGCAGGTCAAGGCGGCATCCGACTTATCGCAGCCGAATGTCGTCGAACGGATGCTGAGCCTCTATCCGCCGGCCGGCCCCATCGTGTCGGCTTCGGCCGGTCACATGACCACGTCGCGCGACACGCTCGCGATGGGCATCAAGGCGTTCTGGGACAACGTCGGCGTCAACATGCGACAGCCGCAGTGGGTCTGGGACAAGATGGTCGTGGACGTTCTCGCGCCCAACGCGGCGATCATGACCGCGACATACCACATTCCTCATTTCACGCCGCAGAATCAGCCGCACGTGATCGCCGGCGCGTGGACGGCCGCGTTCGAGAAACGTGGGTCGCGGTGGTACGTGGTGCAGGAGCACCTGTCCGACGCGCCGACCATTCCCGATTCCACACAAGCGGCGACGCAGGGCGGAGCGACGATGCCCGGAATGGCGCCCGGCGCAACGATGCCGAAGACGCCGGCGACAGGGATGCCGCGCCGCGGTTCGAAGAACCCTCCGCCTCCGCCCCGCTAGCGTCCCCTTCGAGTTCTCTTAAGGAATCGCGCCCGCGGCGCCCGCGCGGCGAGGATCCGCACCGGCAGTCACACGGCCCCCCTCGATGCGCAGCGCGGCACCGTAGCCTTCGCGCAGCTCGCCAGGTAGCGAAACGAGCTGCGTTCGATATCCGAGCTCGACGAGTCGCTTCATCACTTGCGGTGAGAAGCCGTCCTCGAGCTGAATCGTCGCGCCCGCGGGCGTTGGCGCGGGCGCTCCGCCTCTGCCGCCCCCGCGCCCTCCGCCTCCCCCGCCGCCACCGACGAGGAATCGCGGCAGCTCGAGCGCGGCCTGCGGGCCCAGATGCTCGTCCATCATGCCGATCAGCGTTTCGTAGACGGCGGACGTGATCCATGCATTGCCAGCCGCGCCGACGGCCATGACGGCGTGTCGCGATCGTCCGGTCCCCTCGAACACGATCGTCGGCGCGATCGTGCTGCCGTGTCGCGCGAACGGCACGCGCGAGCCGTAAGCGCCTGGCTCGGTTCCGTACGACGCCAGCTTGTCGTTGTAGATGAATCCCAATCCCGGCGACACATAGAAATTCCCGCCCCAGGTGCCGAGCGTCTGGGTCGTCGCGACGACGTTTCCCGCGCCGTCGGCGACGACGAACGCGGTCGTTCCGGCCGAGCGGCACGACGCCGCCTGGTTGGCGTCGTAGCCGTGGGCGATGCATTCCGGCGGACGCGCCAGCTCGACGCTCGCCGTCTTCACGCCCTCGCCGCAGCGCAGTGTGTCGCCGCGCAGCGTCGCGAGGCTGATCGCCTTGTCGCGGTCGAAGCAGCGCCACCGAGCGCGTGCCGTATCCTTGTTCGTGAACGGCTCGATGTCGGTAGACCAGAGTCCCGGATCGGCGATGCGGTTCCTCGTCGACGGGACCAGTTGCCACGCCGCGATCATCGCGTGAAGCGAGGTCGCGTCGTCCGGATACGGTTGCAGCGAGCCGAACACCTCCAGCGAATTCAACTTCGCCGCGAGGTCGGCACCGCCGGCGACCGGAGGCGCGCTCGAGAAGAGCGTATATCCGCGGTATGTGCTGGCCACCGGCTCGCGCTCGGCCGCGAAGTAGCGGGCGAGGTCGCTCGCTTTCATGACATTCCCGTGCGCGCGCAGATCGGCGATTATTTTCGCCGCTACTTCTCCTCGATAGAACGCATCCGCCCCGCCTTTCGCGATCTGCTCGAGCGTCCAGGCGAGGTCGGGATTCTTGAGCGTGTCGCCGGCGTGCAGCGGCTCGCCGTCGCGGAAGAACAGCGCCTTGCTGCCGTCGTATTTGAGAAATTGCTCGCGCTCGGTGGCGAGCGTCGTCGCGAGCCCTTCGCTCACGACGTAGCCGTCGCGCGCGGCGCGGATCGCCGGCTGAAGCAGGTCTGCCCACGGAATCTTCTTGCTGCCGAACTTCTGCCAGGCGAGATGCATCGCGGCCACGGTCCCCGGCACGTTCGCCAACACGGGCCCGCCGTCCGGCAACCGCCCATTCGTGAGCAACGACGTGTTGGTGAGGCCCGCGTCCTCGGGCACGCGCGACATGAACTCGATCAGTTGCGGGCGCTCGAGTCCTTGCGTGAACACCAGCATCTGTCCGTATCCGCCCGGGCCGCTCGCGTCAGGCTCGACGACGCCGAGCGCGAACGAGACCGCGACCGCGGCGTCGACGACGTTGCCTCCCTTCGCCAACATCTCGAGACCGGCCGCCGTCGCCACGGGATGCGCACTCGACACCGCGGCGCGTCCGGTGGCTGACTGCTTGTACGGCGGGTGCTCGCGAAGCATGTCGTGGAGCACCGACGCGAGCTCGTCGTCCGTCTTGGCCGCGACGGCGCGCGGACGGTACTTCGTCTTCAGTGATTCCCATTGAGCGCGCCGCGGAGCGGCGTCTGGCTTCGAGTAATACAGCGCGGCCGTGCGATCCCAGAGCTGATCGAACGCATCGGCGTTGTGGATCGCGCGGTCCAACGCCGGCGATCCTTGCTGCTCCGCCAATTGAAGATCCGGCGAGACGGGCGCGGCGATCGTCCACATCCGTCCTCCGACCGACGCGAGCAGGTTTGCGTGGCGATCGCCCGTTCGATCCGGATCGCCGTTGTACCCGACCGGCGCGATTGGCTCCGCCGGTGGGAGATCGACGAGCGTGACCGTCTTTCCGTCCGGATTCCACGCCGACTCGGCGTGCCGAGCGCTCGCGACGTTCACGTAGCGCCCGTCGAGCGGTGACACGTACACGGCGCCGCGCGGGCCGGCCGCCGTCCAGGCGAGCCGGTCGCCGGCAGGCGACCACGTCGGATGTTCGATTCTCGGGTCGGTCAGCACCGTGCTGTCCTGCCCGTTGTCCACCGTGAACACATGAAGCTTTCGCGACGCGGCGCCGATGGAGACGTAAGCGATGCGGGCGCCATCCGGCGACGCGGCAGGCCACTCTTCGATGGCTGAATCTTTCGTGAGGCGGGACTCGGCGCCGCCGGTGGAGCGCACCCAGAGTCGAGCCGCGCCCAGCCGCCCGCGAACGAACACGATGCGACCGTCGCGCAGCACGGTCGGCTCCCCGTCGGGAAGCATCGACGACGTCACGCGCTCCGGCGCGGTCTCGGCGCCCGGTTCGGAGTGCACCGCGACGCGCCAGAGATCGAACTTCCCGGATCGATCGGACGAGAACACGATCGCCGCGCCGTCCGGCGTCCAAGCGGGCTCGCGGTCCCACGCCGGGCCCGACGTCACGCGCGTCCACGCGCCCGACTTCGACACGATCCAGATGTCGCCGTCCACGCTCACGGCGAGACGGCCGTCGCGCGAAAAGGTCGGGTTGCGGGCGCCGGCGGAATCGATGGCGGGCGTCGTGCCCTGCAGCAGAGCGGCGGCGAAGATCAAAAACAACATCGACTGCTCTCCGTTTCACGTTGATGAGGCCCGATGAACCTCCGTACTGCGCCGTGCATCGTCAATGGCCGAGGATGATCGCCGTGCTGTGGCACGGGCGGCACGACGCGTGCGAGTGCAGGACCCTCGATCACCGATCGCCAAAAAATCTCGGACGGAATTTCAGGAGGATAGGATGCCACGAGGCGACAAGAGCTCGTACACGAACAAGCAGAAGCGCCAGGCCTCGCACATCGAGCGCGGCTACGAGGGACGCGGCGTGTCGTCGAAGGAATCCGCGCGTCGCGCGTGGGCGACCGTGAATGCCGAAACCGCCGGCGGCAAGAAGTCGGGCTCGGGCCGCGGCAAGGCCGAGAATCACGAGCCGTCGCGCAAGGGCGGCCGCAGCGCCAGCTCGAACGCGTCGACGACCGAACGCAGCCGCGCCGCCAAGAAGGGTTGGGAAGCGCGCCGTTAGCAATTCAAGCGTCGAGAGCGGGCTCGGACTAGTCCGCTCTCAACGCTTCGTTCGGATCGACGCGAGCCGCGCGTCGCGCCGGTAGCCAGCTCGCGACCGTCGCCACCGCGACGAGAATCGTCACCACGCCGACGAGCACCGGCGGATCCTTCGGCGAAACCTGGAACAGCAGCGGAGCGATCCACCTTCCGGCGACCAGGGCCAGCACCGCTCCGAGGGCGACCCCGGGCAGTACGATGCGAAGCCCCTCGTTGACGATCAAACGGATCACGTCGCGCGGCTGCGCGCCGAGCGCGACACGCACACCCATCTCGTGGGTGCGCTGCGTGACGTTGTACGCGATCACGCTGTAGAGACCGATCGCCGCGAGCACGAGGGCCAGCGCGCCGAACACGGAGAACATCAGCGCGCCGAGCTTCCACGAGCGAATCTGGCTGGCGATGATGGTCGTCATCGGTGTCACGGTCACGTACGAGCCGCCGTCCATGAGCGACTGAAGCGCGCGCCGGACCTCCTCACCCTTGTCAGCCGCGAGTCCGCGCGTACGAACGAAGAGTCCCCCGATGTTCGGGTTGAACTGGTCGGCGGGCATGTAGTAGTGCATCTGCGTTTCCGCCATGCTCTGCCGCCGGACGTCTTCGGCGATTCCGACTACGGTGGTGCAGGGCGCCGTGTCCGCGTTGATGCGCACGCACTTGCCGATCGCGTCTTGGTTCGGCCAGAGCGCTTTCACCATCGACTCGCTCGCGACCATCACGAGCGGCGCGTGCTCGCCGTCGGTCGAGTTGAACGAGCGGCCGCGCAGAATGCGCGTCCCCATCGTCGCGAAGAAATCCTGCGAGCCCGCCTGCAACGTGAAGCTGCCCAGTCGCTGGGTCGAATCGATGCCGGCCACGTAGATGGAAAAGTCCCACGATGAGCGGAAGGGAACGGTGAGCGCCAACGTCGCGTGCTCGACGCCGGGGAGCGATTGCGCCTTGGCGAGCAGTGCGCGGCGCAGCGCGCTGTTCTGCAGCGAGTCGCGCTTCACGCCGCGCGCGTTCATGCCGACGTACAGCAGCCGGTCGGCGTCGTACCCCATGTGCACGTTCTCGACGTTCGAGAGGCTGCGCAGAAAAAGGCCGGCACCGATCAGCAGCATGACGGAGAGCGCCGCTTGCACGATCAACAGCCCAACACGGAGACGTGATCGATGCACGACGCCCTCTCTCGAACCGGCCTTGAGCGCGGAAGCGACGTCTCCCCTGCCGGTTTGAAAGGCGGGCACGAGGCCGGTCAGGATTCCCGCCATGAGTGCAAGGGCGATGGCGAAGAGAAGAAGCCGAGAGTCGGCGAATGCCGAGGGCCCCGAATCGTCCTGCCCAAGCAACAGCCGCCTCATCGCGATACCACCCCACTGCGCGATCGCGATTCCCAAGCCGCCGCCGAGAATCGCCAACAGCAAACTCTCGGTGAGCAGTTGCATCAAGAGTCGTCCGCGGCTGACACCGAGCGCGATGCGCACCGCGATCTCGCGGCGACGTTTGAGCGCGCGGGCGAGCAGAAGATTCGCGACGTTGGCGCAGGCGATGAGTAGCACCATTCCCGCGACGCCGATCAGCCAGCTCGCGACTTTCGCGTCGCTTCGCTCGTTGGGTCCGCGGTCTCGCAACACGGGTCCCACCATCGCGTGCGGCTTGGTGAGCGCGTACGGTTGGTTCTTCGGGTTCGCCTCGGTCTGTTTCCGATAGCTCTGGCGGTACGCGTTCGTGAGATCCGTAGTGGCGGCGGCTTCGGTCACTCCGGGTCTCCGGCGCGCGAAAACCTCGAACCACGTCATGTTGTACGTGCTGTACCACGGATTCTCCGGACCGCCGCGTCCCACCGCGGCGTTCTCGGCGGAGATGGGGATGAACGCGACGACGGGGTCGAGCTCGAATCCATTGAACCCGTCAGGCGCGACGCCGACGATCGTGTACTTCGCCGGACCGATGTCCATCAACGTGCCGAGCGCCTCTTTCCGGCCGCCGAACTCCGTTTGCCAGTACGAGTAGGAAAGCACGGCGACTCGGGTGCCCGCCGGCGGAACATCCTCCTCGGCAGTGAAGAACCTGCCGATCGCCGGCTTGATCGCGAACATCTTCCACAGATCCGAACCGCTTATCGCGACATTCATTTCCAAAGTCGCTTCGCCGGTACCGATCGCCGCCTTGTTCACGTAGTACGGCGTCATCGCATCGAACGACGTCGTGGTTTCGCGCAGGTCGAGATAACGGCGGTAGCCCGTGAAGCTTTGGGACGTTTCGGTCCCCCGGATGGACCGCATGAGATAGATCCGCGATTCGCGCGCGGGCGCGTCCAAGAATGGCGGCGGTCGGAAAAGCAAACGGTCGACGATACCGAACATCGCCGCGTTCGCGCCGATGCCCAGCCCGAGCGTCAAGATCACGGCGACGGCGAACCACGGTTTGAGGCGAAGCCCGCGCAGCGCGTACCGAAGGTCCTGCGCGAACGCGCTCCACCACTCGGCGCGCTGTTCCTGTCCGACGCGCGAGCGGTCGATGGTCGTCAGGCGCTCGCGCGTGCGTTGCACGTCGCCGAAGCGCCGTTGCGTCTCGCGGCGCGCCTCCTCGGGGTTCATTCCGCCTGCCATGAGCTCCCTCATCGTCATGTCGAAGTGAAAGCGCAGCTCGTCGTCGACGGCGCGATCCACCGTCGCGCGTCCGCGCTCGATGTGCAGCAGCCGTCTCAAGCCGGGAAATCGGCGAATCATCGGCGTCAGTCCGTCTTGAGGACTTGGAAGACCGCCGCGGCGTACTCGGTCCACACGGCCGTCTTCGCGCGGAGTTGCCGGCGTCCTTTCGACGTCAGCTGGTAGTACTTCGCCTTGCGGTTGTTGTCCGAAACCCCCCACTCGGCCTCGATCCAGCCGCGTTTTTCCATGCGGTGGAGCGCCGTGTAGAGCGCGCCGTCCTCGATCTGGAGCCGCTGTTGGGTGGTATCCCGGATCCACGACGCGATCGCGTAGCCGTGCCGGGCTCCCCACGTCAGCGTCTTGAGGATCAGCAGGTCGAGCGTGCCTTGGAGCAGCTCGAGGTCGTTGTTGGCCACGGGTCCCCGGGTCGATGGCTTGTCGCTCCCCTGAGTCGTTCAGGGAGCCGTCAGTGGGTAAGACACCGAGGCAGGAAAAACGGTTGGCTCCGGCGGCGGGCCGCCTTCGCGGACAGATTTCCTGACATGCCCGAGCTGCCGGACATCACGGTCTACATCGAGGCGATCCGCGCGCGGGTCGTCGATAAGCCGCTGGAAACGGTCCTCATCCAGACCCCTTTTCTGCTGCGGACCGTCGAGCCGAAGCTCGACGCCTTCATCGGGAAACCGGTGCGCACCGTCGACCGGCTGGGCAAGCGCATCGTGCTCGGGTTCGACGACGAGCTGTTCATCGTCCTTCACCTGATGATCGCCGGCCGCCTTCACTGGATCCCGGCTGGAAAAAAAGGACTGAAGAAGAGCGACCTCGCCGCGTTCGGATTTCCGAACGGATGGCTCACGCTCACCGAGGCGGGCTCGAAGCGACGCGCGTCGCTGTCGCTCGTGCACGGCCGTGACGCGATTGCGACGATCGATCGCGGCGGGCTCGAGGTTCTCGACGCGACGCCAGAACAATTCGCGGCGCGTCTGCGATCCGAGAACCACACCCTCAAGCGGTCGCTCACCGATCCGCGCCTGTTCAGCGGCATCGGCAACGCCTATTCAGACGAGATTCTCCATCGCGCGCGCATGTCGCCAGTCAAGCTCACGAGCCGGCTGACCGACGACGAGGTCGCCGTCCTCTTCGCGGCGACCGTCGCGACGCTCCGCGAATGGACCGACCGTTTGCGGACCGATGCACGCGGCGAGTTTCCCGAAAAGGTGACGGCGTTTCGTCCGGAGATGGCCGTGCACGGCAAATATCGACAGCCGTGCCCCGTCTGCGGCTCACCGGTTCAGCGCATCCGGTACGCCGACAACGAGACCAACTACTGCGCGACCTGCCAAACCGAGGGCAAGCTCCTCGCGGACCGCGCGCTGTCTCGGCTACTCGGGCAAGACTGGCCGAAGAGCCTCGACGAGATGGACGAGCGGCTTCAGGCCTGAGCGAGTCTACGCGGCGAGCGTCAAAACTTCGGCGCCGCGTTCCCTGATCACGATCGTGTGTTCGTGGTGCGCGGCGAGGCAGCCGTTCGCGGTGCGAATCGTCCACCCATCGTCGTTCTCGACCAGCGCGGTCGGACGCTCGCTGATGATGGGCTCGAGAGCGATCACCATTCCTTCCTCCAGCCGGCCGGGGATGAACGGGCTGTAGAAGTTCGGAACGGCCGGCTCTTCGTGCAGCGCGCGACCCACGCCGTGCCCGGTCATGTCGCGCACGACCGAGTGTCCCCAGCGGTTCACTTCGTTCTCGACCGTTCGACCGAGTTCGGCGATGCGCAACCGCGCCGTGGCGCGTAACAGCGCGCGGTCGAACGCCGAACGCGCGCATCGAACCAGACTCAGTCCGCGCGGCGACATCGGTGGAACCAACACGGTGATCGCGGAATCGGCGATCAGCCCATCGAGCTCGGCCGTGACGTCGATCTTCACCACGTCGCCAGCCTGGATGCGTCGTTGGCCCGGCACTCCGTGCACGATCTCGTCGTTCACGCTGATGCAGTTGAAGCCGGGGAAGTCGTACGTCAGCTGGGGCGCCGACCGCGCGCCGTGCTTCCGCAGAAATGCCGCACCGACGTCGTCGAGTTGAGCCGTCGTCATGCCGGGGCGAACCGCGTTCTTCATCTCCAACAGGGCTCGGCCGACCAGCCGACCCACCGCTCGCATCCCCGCGAGGTCACCCTTCGACTCGATCGTCACAACTCCATCACTCCGTCGCAGACGAGCACCGTTTCTCCGCCGACGCGCGCCGCCGTCGTGCGTCCGGCCTTCTTGTCGACCTCGACCTCGAGAATGCTCGGCCGGCCCATCTCGAACCCCTGCTCGACGACCCAGCGCAGCGTGCCGTCGGTTCTGGGATCTCGCGCCGCAAGATACCCGCCGAGTGCGACGCAGGCGCTTCCTGTGGCGGGGTCCTCGGGTACGCCGATGCCCGGAGCGTACATCCGCGCCCGAACGTGATGATCGGGGTGCTCCGGATCCATGGCGAACAGGAATACCATGTTGGTCACGTAGCCGGAAAGCGCGGCTTCCCACCGATCGCCGCGGATTCGAGCCCTACCCACCGCGCTCCGGTCTCGCAGCGGAACGAACAGAAACGGCGTACCGCATGAGACCGACTCGGGAGGCGTGGCGCCGTCGAGGAGGTCCGCCGGGACCAACGACAGCATTTCGGCGAGTGTTTCTCTGGATGGGGGGGGCGGCCCGACCTCGGGCAACTTGGCCGCGGAGAGCTGTGCAAACTCCGGCTGGCCGTTCGTCGCACGTATAGTGACGGGAACGGGGCCTACACCCTCCTCGAAAACGATCCGCGTCTCGGGTCCCTTCAACGGAATAACGCCGGTCGCGGCGAGCACGTGGGCCGTGCCGACGGTGGGATGGCCGGCAAACTGCAACTCGCCGCCCGGGGTGAAGATGCGCACCTTGGCCGTATGGCTCGGGTCGTCGGGCGGGAGCACGAACGTCGTTTCGGAGTAGTTGAACTCCCGGGCGATCTTTTGCAGGAGACCCGGATCGATGTCTCGGGCGTCGGGAAAGACCGCGAGCTGGTTACCGCCAAAGCGGCGTCCGGTGAAGACGTCCGCCGTGAGATATCGGGCGCGCATGTAGGGAAAATGTAGTTGCACGGGCAAAGGAACTGGCGATTGTCCGCGCGTGTCTCAACCTTCTTAGCATCACCCGTTTCGTCCATTGTTCGAATCCCTCTTCCATTTCCTCTTCAAGTACCGGCCGAACGAGTTCGCCAACGGCAATTTGGCCCTTGGCGTTCCGTTCTCCGTGATGCTTTTGTTGCTCGCGGCGGCCGCCATCGGCGTGCCCGCCGTTTTGAGCTACGCCGGCGTCCGGGCCAAAAGCACGCGCCGAGATCGTTGGGTACTGGGTGCGCTGAGAGTATCCGCGTTGGTCGTGCTGCTGGCGTGTCTGATGCGGCCGATGCTTCTGCTCTCGGCGGCCGTCCCGCAGCGCAACTACGTGGGTGTCCTGATCGACGACTCGCGCAGCATGCGCATCGCCGACAAGAACGGGCAACCGAGGAGCACGTGGGCCGAGCACGCGTTCGGCGGCCCGGATAGCACGCTGCTGGCGGCGCTGCGGAAGAAGTTCCAGGTCCGGGTTTTCCGCTTTTCATCGGGAGCTCAACGCGTCGACAGCGCGTCGGCGCTGACGTTCGACGCCGGCGAGACGCATCTCGGCGACGCCGTCGAGCAGGCGCGTCAGGAATTGGACGCGGTGCCGTTGTCCGGACTCGTCGTCGTGAGCGACGGGGCCGACAACTCGCGCGCGCCGATGGGTGACGAGCTTTTGGCGCTGCGCGCGAAGTCGGTTCCGATCTTTACGATCGGGCTCGGCGCCGATCGTTTCGACAAAGACATCGAGATTCAGCGCGTCGAGACCTCTCCATCGGTGCTTCGAGGCGGGACGCTCGTCGCCGACGTCATGGTTCGGCAGCGCGGATACTCCGGACAGAAAGTGCCGCTCGTCGTGGAAGACGGCGGACGCATCGTGTCGCGTGATTCGATCACGCTGCCGTCCGACGGCGACGTCGCGCCTGTGCGCGTCAGCGTCGCGGCGAACGACGCCGGCGCCCGGTCGCTCACGTTCCGAATCCCGACGCAGCCGGGCGAACAGGTCACGCAGAACAACGCGCAGCTGGCGCTCGTCGACGTGCGAAACGACCGCGAGCGCGTGCTCTACTTCGAGGGCACGCCGCGTCCGGAGATGCGATTCATCCGCGCGGCCGTCGAAGCCGACTCGAATCTCCAGATCGTCACGCTGCAGCGGACGGCGGAGAACAAGTTCTACCGGCTGAACGTGGACAGCGCGAACGACCTCGTGAGCGGCTTTCCGAAGACTCGCGCCGAGTTGTTCCGCTATCGCGCGATCATTCTCGGAGACGTCGAAGCCAGCTTCTTCACGCACGATCAGCTCGCGATGCTCGCCGACTTCGTCAACGTACGCGGCGGCGGACTCTTGCTGCTCGGCGGACGCCGCGCGTTCGCCGAGGGTGGATACGCCGGGACGCCGCTCGCCGACGTGATGCCGGTCGTGCTCACGGGGGACGCTGTTCCGGATTCGCTGACCTTCTTCGCCGACCTCAAGGTCGCGCTGACTCCGGCCGGCGAGAGCCACGCGGTGGCGCAGATCGCATCGACTCCGTCGCGTTCGGCGGAGCGCTGGAAGTCGTTGCCCGCGGTGACGACGGTGAATCGCATCCGCGAGGTCAAACCGGGCGCGATCACGTTGGTCACGGGATCGGTCCCGTCCGGCGGACGCGCGGGGGTGCCGGGTGCGCCGGTGCGCAGCTACGACCAACCGGTGCTCGTCTACCAGCGGTACGGCCGAGGATTGTCGGTCGCGTTCCCGATTCAAGACTCGTGGGCGTGGCAGATGGATCCCAACACGTCCGTGGACGACGATACCTATTCGCGATTCTGGCGGCAGATGCTGCGATGGATCACGAGCGATTCGCCGGATCGCGTCGTCGTGTCGCTGCCGACGGACAAGGCGAATCCGCGTTCACCGATTCCGATCCGCGCGACGGTGATGGACAGCATCTTCATCGCGCGCAACGACGCGAAGGTCGTCGCGCACATCACGAGCGACAGCGGCGTGTCGCGCGATCTACCGCTCGACTGGGCGATCGACCGCGACGGCGAGTATCGCGGCACGTTCACGCCGGACCAGGGCGGGATCTACTCGATCCACGTGACGGCGACGCTTCCGAACGGCGTGACGTCGGGCGACACGACGTATCTGCGCGTCGCTGACCTCAACACGGAGTACTTCGACGCCGAGATGCGCGCGCCACTCCTCAAGCGCATCGCGTCGGAGACGGGCGGCCGATTCTACACGCCCGAAACGGCGTCGACGCTCGCCGAGGACGTCGCGATGAGCAAGCGCGGCGTCACCGTCGTAAACCAGATGGATCTGTGGGACATGCCGGCGACGTTCCTGCTGCTCGTGGCGCTCGTCAGCGCGGAGTGGGCGTATCGGAAGACGCGGGGGTTGGCGTGAGAGCGGGGGGGCCGGAACGGCGGTGGACCGGTGGACCGGTGGACCGGTGGACCGGAAAAAGCCGTCTGCATCGAACCATCGCGCTCGCTATCGCCACAGTGGCGTTGCCGCTTGCGGCCGCGTTCGGCCAAACCCATCTCGTAATCGTGAGTGGATTGGGCGGGGAGGCAAAGTACGTGGCCTCGTTCGCCAATCTCTCGCAGTCGCTGGCCGACGCGGCGAACAAGCGGTTCGGGATTCCGCCGGCGGAGATTCAGTGGTTCAGCGAGGACAGCGTTTCCAAGAAGCCGTTTTTCCGCGGGCAGTCGACGAAGACGAACGTCGAGCGGGCGATGTCGCAGCTCGCGGCGCGCGCGGGCGCTGGTGATCAAGTCGTCCTCGTGCTCATCGGCCACGGAAGTGGAGACGGACCCGATTCCAAAATCAGCATTCCCGGTCCCGACCTGAGCGCGTCGGACTTCGCGCAGATGCTCGGCAAGTTCAAGACGCAGAAGGTCGCGTTCATCGACATGACGAGCGCGAGCGGCGACATGCTGCCGGTCGTGTCCGCGCCGAACCGCGTCGTCATCACCGCGACGAAGAGCAGCTTCGAGCGGAACGAGTCGCACTTCGCGCAGTATTTCATCGACGCGCTGAGCAAGGACGTGGCCGACGTCGACAAGGACGGACGCGTCTCGCTGCTCGAGGCGTTTCGCTACGCCGTCGCCGAGACGAAACGGCTCTACGAGACGGACACGCGGCTACAAACCGAGCACGCGCAGCTCGACGACGTCGGCGCGAAGACCGGCGTGACCGACCCCGACGGACGCACCGCGCAGGGGCTGCTGGCGCGCCGATTCTTCCTCGACGGCGGGATCAGCACGACGGCGGCGAACGATCCGCAGCTCGCCTCGCTCTACAAGGACAAGTTCGCGCTCGAGGATCAGATCGATCAGTTGCGAGCCAAGAAGTCCTCGATGACGCCGGATGCCTACGACGACGCGCTCGAGAACCTGCTGGTCCAACTCGCGCGGAAGTCGAAGTCGATCCGCGAAATCGAGGGGAGGAAAGCCGGATGACGCGCTTCACCCTTCGCGGGGCGGTCTCGCTCGCGTTCGCCGCGGCGCTCTGCGCGCCACAGGCAACTCGGGCGCAGACGCCGAAGCCGGTCTTCGGCGGCACGCGAGACGGTCACGACTTGCTGCAGAGCGGCAAGTACCAGGAAGCCATCGCAGCCCTCAAGAAAGTGCCGGCGAGCGACAGCGACTGGGCGGCGTCGCAGCGCGATCTCGTCCGCGCGTACGCCGCCATCGGCAAGTACGACGAAGCGGAAGCGGCGGGGCGGCTCGCGGCGGCGTCTACCAAGGGCGCGATCGTCTGGAACCCGCTCGGCGAAGTGCTGATCACGCGCGGCAAGCGGGCGGCGGCCGAGAGCGCGTTCATCCGCGCCCGCTCGACGCCGGACAGTTTGATGGCCGCGCTCAATCTCGCCGTGCTGCATTACGATCGCGGCGATCGCGACCAGGCGATGAAAGAGTTCGACAAGTTCATCGACGTCTACAACAAGTCGCTCGGCAACGATCTCACCAGCGACGACCTCATGGCCGTCGCGATCGCGTGCGAGTATCTCGGCGAGAACGACCCGCAGCTCTTCCACGACGCGCAGAAGGCCTACGACCGCGCGACGACCGTCGATCCATCGAATGATGCGGCAAAGATCCGCGTGGGCGAACTGTTTCTTCGAAAGTACAACTTCGACGAGGCGCAGAAGGCATTCGAAGACATTCTACAGACGAACCCGAACAACCCGCGCGCGCTGCTCGGCGCCGCTCGCCGGCTTCAAGCGGATGGCCAGGCTGGCGCCGACTCGTTGCTGCGCGCCGCGCTCAACGTGAATCCGGAGTATCCGGACGCGCACGTGCTCCACGCCGAGGTGCTGATAGGACTCGAGGACTACGCGGCGGCGCAGCTCGACATCGACCGCGCGCTCAAGGTGGATCCGGTCAACGAGCGCGGGCTCGCCGTCGCGGCGGCGATCAAGTATCTCAGCCACGACCAAGCCGGCTTCGAGACGCTCAAGCAGCGCGCGCTCGCCGCCGATCCGCACGATTCCGAGTTTTACGCGACGCTCGCCGAGCTGGCCGAAGATGTACGTCTCTACAAACAGGCCGCCGACTTCGCGAAGCAAGGCGTCGCGCTCGACGCGAAGGATTGGCACGCCTGGAGCGCGCTCGGCATGAACCAGCTGCGGCTCGGGCAGATCGACACCGGCCGTGCGAGCCTCGAGACGTCCTTCAAGGGCGACCCGTACAACGTGTGGGTCAAGAACACGCTCGACCTGCTCGACACGTACAAGAACTACGACATCACGACGAGCCCGCACTTCCGCTTCATGGTGGAGAAGGACGAGTCGGCGATTCTGTCCGTCTATCTGCGTGATCTCGCCGAGCAGGCGTACACGACGTTCGAGAGGAAATACGCGTACACGCCTCCGCCGCCGATCCGCATCGAGGTCTATAGAAGCCACGCCGATTTCTCGGTGCGCACGGTGGGTCTCGCCGGGCTCGGCGCGCTGGGCGTGAGCTTCGGGACGACGTTGGCGTTCGACTCGCCGGCGGCGAAGGACGCGGGTCCGTTCAACTGGGGCTCGACCGTGTGGCACGAGCTGGCGCACACGTTCACGCTCGGCAGCACGGACAACCGCATTCCGCGGTGGCTGAGCGAAGGGTTGTCGGTGTACGAGGAGCACCACGCGCGTCCCGGCTGGGGCTTCGGCGTGACGCCGGATTTCCTCGCGGCGTACAAGGCGGGCAAGCTCGTGCCGGTGAGCCGGATGAACGACGGCTTCATGCATCCGGCGTATCCGGAGCAGGTGCAGTTCTCGTATTACCAGGCGTCGCTCGTGTGCGAGCTGATCGCGCGCGACTTCGGCGAGCCGGCGATTCTGAAGATGTTGCAGGCGTACAAGGAGGGTCAGACGACGGATCAGGTATTTCAGAAAGTTCTCAACACCGACCTCAAGTCGTTCGACAAGCGCTTCGACACCTATCTGACCACGCGCTTCGGCGCGGTGCTCGCGTCGCTCACGAAGAAGCCGCCGAAGATCGGGCCCAACACGCCGGTGGACTCGGCGATCGCGCTCGCGGCGAAGTCGCCGAACGATTTCGGCGTGCAGTTGTTCACGGGTGAGGTCCTCGTCACGCACAACGACCTCGACCGGGCCATTCCTTATTTAGAGCGCGCGCGGGACATTTTCCCCGAGTATGGCGGCGAGGACAGTCCCTACGCGGTGCTCGCGATGCTCTATCAGAAGAAGGGTGACCAGCGCAAGGAAGCCGACGCGCTCGCCAAGTGGTCGTCGCTCACCGAGACGAACCTGACCGCGCTCGAGCGGCTCGCGACCTTGCTCGAGCAGCAAGGCGACGCGAAGGGCGCGGCGGAAGCGCTCGACCGCGCGATGTTCGTGAATCCATTCGAGGTCGGCATGCACCAGAAGCTGGCCGAGTTGTCACGGGCGGCGGGAGACAAGCAGCGCACGGTGCGAGAGCGGGCGGCGATTGTCGCGCTCGGACCGGTGGACAAAGCGGACGCGTTGTATCAGTTGGCGCTGGCGCAGCACGAGGCCGGCGACGACGTGCACGCGCGCACGAGCGTGTTGCGCTCGCTGGAGGAAGCGCCGAATTACGAAAAGGCGCAGACGTTGCTGCTCACGCTGTACGATGCCCGGACGAAGCAAGCCGGAGAAAAGCGACCATGAACTCCATCCGAATCGCGGCACTCGTCTGCGCGGTGAGCGCCGTCGCCGTCAGCGCGGGGTCGGCGCAGCGTCGGCCGACACGAGGCGGTGGGGGATTCGGTCAGTACTTCGGCGGTCCCGATGAGATGTACCAGCCGCCGGAATTCGCCGGGAACGTTCCGTACGACGGCCGCTTCACGTTCGCGCGCATTCGATACAAAGGCTTCGACCATTGGGCCGGGCGGGAAGGGCCCGGGTGGTCGCACGACTATCCGGACGCCGAAGAGAACTTCGCGAAGATCCTGCGCGACATCACGAACGTGCATCCGTTCGTGGTGCAGGGCCCGATGGTGGGGAGCGTTCTCGTCGCGGTGGACGACCCGCTGCTCTTCAAGTATCCCGTGAGCTACATGTCGGAGCCGGGCGGTTGGCATCCGTCGGAGAAGGAGGTCGCCGCGTTCCGTTCGTATCTGTTGAAGGGCGGCTTCATGATCTTCGACGATTTCCGTGAAGGGTGGGGCGGCAACTACGACTGGACCAATCTGCGCCAGATCATGGCGGCCGCGATCCCCAGCGCGAAATGGGTGCAGCTCACCGGCAACGAGCAGATCTTTCACTCGTTCTTCGACATCGACATGAAGTCGGCGGTCGTCTGGCCGTCGCGGTCGGCGTACGGCAATCAGCCGCCGACGTACTGGACGGTGTACCAGGACAACGACCCGAAGAAGCGTATGATCGTGCTCGCCAACGTCGACAACGACATCGGCGAGTCGTGGCAGTGGTCCTCGTCGGGCTTTGTACCCATTGCCCAAGCGAACGAGATCTACAAGCTAGGCATCAACTACGTGATCTACGCTTTGACTCACTAGGCAAAACGAAACTGCCTCACCGCAGAGACGCAGAGACGCAGAGACGCAGAGAAACAACGTGGACTGACCAACACAAGATCGATGCAGTCCTCTGCGGACCTCCGCGTTCCCTGCGTCCTCTGCGGTTCAAGGCTGTTGATTTGTTCGTACCGGGAATCACCTCAACCGAGATTTTCTCTTGGCCTCGACGATTACGCCTCAAACGAAGGCACCGGCGCTCGAATCCCACGACGACATCGCGCTCGCGGACCGGCTCAAAGCCGGACATGACCAGATCATCTCCGAGCTGCACAAGTTGATCGTCGGCCAAGAGGACGTGATCGAGCTCGTGCTGCTGTCGCTCTTCACCGGCGGCAACAGTCTGATCGTCGGCGTGCCCGGCCTGGCCAAGACGCTGTTGATCAACACCGTCTCGCAGGTGCTCGACCTCAAGTTTTCGCGCATCCAGTTCACGCCCGACCTGATGCCGAGCGATATCACCGGTACGGACATCATTCAGGACGATCCGGAGACGGGCGGTCGGCGGCTCGTGTTCACGCCGGGACCGATCTTCGCCAACATCGTCCTCGCCGACGAAATCAACCGTACGCCGCCCAAAACCCAGGCGGCGCTGCTCGAGGCGATGCAAGAGCATCGCGTCACGGTGCAAGGCAAGACGTACACGCTCAAGGAGCCGTTCCACGTCTTCGCCACGCAGAACCCGATCGAGCTCGAGGGCACGTATCCATTGCCTGAAGCGCAGCTCGACCGGTTCATGTTCCACATCATCATGGACTATCTGCCGGAAGACGACGAGGTCCGTGTGGCGACGCAGACGACCGCCGTGCAGAACTACCGCTTTCAACACGCTGTCACCGGCGCCGACATCGTCGCCTTCCAGCAGCTCATCCGTCGCGTGCCGATCGCCGAGCCGGTTGCGCGGTACGCGGTGGCCCTCGCGCGCACGAGCCGCCCGGGACCGAACGCGCCCGACTTCATCAAGCAGTGGGTGTCGTACGGCGCCAGCACGCGCGCGCCGCAGCACTTGATTCTTGGCGGCAAGGCACGCGCGCTCATGGATGGCCGCTACAACGTGAGCTTCGACGACATCCGCGCGCTGGCCAAACCGGTGATGCGTCACCGCGTACTGACGAACTTCCACGCGCAATCGGAGCACGTGACGGCAGATCAGATCATCGACAAGCTGCTGCGCGCCGTGCCGCTCCCGAAGTCGGGGATGTAGTCGACCATGGCAACCGCGGTCGCGACCCAGCCCACCAGCTTTCTCGATCCCGCCGTTCTGGCGCGGATCGGGAATCTCGAGCTGCTCGCGAAAGTCGTCGTCGAAGGGTTCATCAACGGCCTCCATCGTTCGCCGCATCTGGGGTCGTCGACAGACTTCGCCGAGCATCGCGCCTACATGCCGGGCGATGACATCCGCCGCATCGATTGGCGCCTCTACGCGCGCACGGACCGGCACTACGTGAAAGAATACGAGGCCGACACGAACACGAATTTCGTGGTGGTGCTCGACGTCTCGCCGTCGATGCGATACGGCGGCGACACGGGACAGGGCGAGTCAGGGCGAGTCTCGAAGCTGACGTACGGATGCTATCTCGCCGCGTGCCTCACATACTTCTCGAGCCTGCAGCGCGATCGCGTGGGCTTCGTCGCGATCGACCGCGACGTCGTGGACTACGTGCCGCCGTCGGCCAAACATCTCCAGCTCGTGCTGCACTCGCTCGAGCGAATCGAGGGCGGGTCGCGCGGCGCGAAGCCCGCGCCGGGCGCGACGCTCCTCCAGCCGCCGCTCAAGAAGCTCTCCGAGTCGCTGCGCCGCCGAAGCGTCGTCGTCCTCATCTCGGATCTGTACGAAGATCCGGACGACGTTCTGCGCGCGCTCACCCATCTACGCGGACGCGGCAACGACGTGATCGTGTTCCACCTGCTCGACCCCCGCGAGATCGATTTCTCGTTCTCCGACGCGAGCAACTTCATCGACATGGAAACGGGGACGAAGATGCCGATCATCCCCGAATACTTGCGCAAGCAGTATCGCGAGCTCGTGCAGCAGCACACCGACGCGCTCTCCAAGCGCATCGGGGAATCGCGCGCCGACTACGCGCTGTTCGACACCTCCAAGCCGCTCGACCGCGCGCTGTTCTCGTACCTGGCCTCGCGGCAGAACTTCAACCGGGTGCGATAGGGACCCCCCCAGGTGAATTTCCTCGCTCCCGCGTTCCTCGCCGGTCTCGCCGCCATCGCCGTTCCGGTGATCATCCATCTGATCCACCGCGAGCGACGAGTCGTCGTCGAGTTTCCGTCGCTGATGTTCCTGCAGCGCATTCCGTATCGCTCGGTGCGGCGGCAGAAGCTCCGGCATCTGTTGCTGCTCATGCTCCGATGCGCGGCGCTCGCGCTCCTCGTCGCCGCGTTCGCCCGGCCGTTCTTCTCGCGCCACGCGGCAGCGATCTCGACGAGCGGCGCGAAAGAGGTCGTCGTTCTCCTCGACCGGTCGGCGAGCATGGCGTACGGCGACCGGTGGTCGCGCGCGCAGGCCGCGGCGCGCAAGACCGTGCGCGCGCTGACCGGCACCGACCGCGCGACGCTCGTCTTGTTCGACGACGACGCCATCGTCGCCAGCGAGCCGATGGCGCCCGCGGACCGTGTCGCGGCCGCGATCGGCGCCGCGAAGCTCGGCGACGAAGCCACGAAATACGCCCCCGCGCTCAAGCTGGCGTCGCAGATCATCTCCGCGTCCACACTCCCGCAGCGCGAGGTGGTCGTCGTCTCGGACTTCCAGAAGAACGCGTGGGCGAACCACAACGAAATCGTCTTTCCCCGCGGTACGACCATCACACCCATAGATGTCGGCGGCGCGACGGCGGCGGATGTCGCGGTCACGCAGCCGGTGACCGACCGCGACAGCAACGGCGTACGCGATCACGTGAGCGTCGCGACGCGTCTCATCAACACGGGCAAGAACGCACGGCCGGTCTCGGCGACGCTCTCCGTCGGCGGACGCACGGTGCAGACGCAGCACGTCAACGTTCCGGCCAGCGGCGCCCTCCAGGTGGCGTTCACGTCGATCCCAGTGCCGAACGCGCCCACCAAAGCCTCGATCGCCATCACGCCGGATTCGCTGACGCTCGACGACGTGAGCAACTTCACGATCGCGCCCGACGCGTCCGTGCCCGTGCTGATCGTCGAGCCAAATTCCCCGCGCCCGAACCAAAGCCTCTACCTGAGCCGAGCGCTGTCGATCGGCGACCGGCCGAGCTTCCGGGTGGACGTGAAGTCGGTTGGTTCGCTCACGCCGCGAGATCTGGACGGCCGCTCGCTCGTCGTGCTCGACGAAGTCGCGCCGCCGTTACCAACCGGGGCGGTCGGCCAACAGTTGAAAGCGATTCTCGACGAGGGCGGCGGAATCGTCTTCGTGCCCGGCCCGGAGCGGAGCGAAACGTGGGCGCAGGCCTGGCGCGCGATGCTGCCCGCGACGATCGGCCCCGTCGTCGATCGGACATCGGACGCCGGCGGCACGCTGTCGTCGATCGACTACGCGAGCCCCGTGTTCGAGCTGTTCAACGCACCGCGCAGCGGCGACTTCACCACCGCCCGCTTTTATAGGTATCGAGCGTTGACGCCGTCCCCCGGGGCGCTGATCTCGGCGCGCTTCGACGATGGATCCCCGGCGCTCGTCGAGCGCGCGGTCGGAAGCGGACGCGTCGTGATCTGGTCGTCGACCATCGACTCGTACTGGACGAATCTTCCGCTCCAGCCGGTCTTCCTCCCGTTCGTGCACCAGTTCGGAAAGCACGTCGGCCGGTACATCGACCCGCGGCCGTCGTTCGTCACCGGGGAAGTGCTCGACCTCTCGAGGCACGGCGAGCTGACGGCGCCATTCCTCGGCGGGCGCACGGCCGATAGCCTCACCGAATTGACGCTCGAGTCGCCGTCCGGAGTTAAACAACGAGTGACCGCGACCGGTCCGAACCACCTCGTCACACTTCACGAGCGTGGGTTTTACGAGTTGCGCGGCCGGGACACACCGGTCGGCAGTGGCCGGCCGATCGCGGTCAACATCGATGCGTCGGAGTCGGACTTGTCGCATCTTGATCCGTTGGACCTCGTCGCCGCGGTGACGTCGGCGAGCGCGCAGCAGCAGGCCGGGAGTGACTTCAACGCCGCGACGCCGCAGGACCAGGAGCGTCGTCAGCGGCTGTGGTGGTATCTCTTGCTCGTCGCGGTGCTGGTGCTGGCCGGCGAGACGGCGGTCTCGAATCGCCTCTCGCGCGCGACGAGCTGACGAAGGAAGTGGGAAAGGGGGAGGGGACCATGGAAAGCGTTCACGGTTCGAGTCGCGAGCAGTCGCAGCTTCTCGGCGTCGTACGCGACGTACGCACGCGCTACCGCCTCAAGCTCGCCCTGCGCGGCGCGGCGATCACGATTGCCGCCGGCTGGGCGCTGATTGCGCTCGGCGGCGTGGTGATGAACGCGTTCCACTATGCCGACGCGGTCGTGATGGCCGTGCGAATCGTCGCCATCGCGTCGATCCTCGGATTGGCCGCGTGGTTCGTCATTCGGCCGCTCCTCCCTAAGCTGCACGACGAGCAGGTCGCGCTCTACCTCGAGGAGAACGAGCGATCGCTCAACGCGAGTGTGATCACCGCCGTCGAGATGCGGAACGGCGCGCGCGCCGCGGCTGTACCGTCGCGGTCGCCCGCGCTGATCGACCGTTTGACGCGCACGGCGCTGGAGCGCGTGCGTCTCGCCGGGGACGGGAAGGCGATCGATGCCGGCGAACTGAAGATGAACGGCGGCATCCTCGCGGCGGTGCTCGGCGCGGCGATGCTGCTCACGATGTTCGGTCCTCCCGCCCTGAGGAACGGCCTCAAGCTGGTCGCTGTTCCCTGGCGCACGGACGTCGCCTCGGCGCTGTTCAGCATTTCAGTCGAGCCGGGGAACGCGACGGTGGCCAAGGGTGGCGACCAGATGATCTCGGCCAACCTGCGCGGCTTCCAGTCCGATCACGTCGAGCTCCTGGTACGCGCGGCCGACTCGACGACGTGGACGCGACTCCCGATGACGGCCGACTCGAGCGGCGTGTTCGCGTTCCGCCTCTTCGACATCGGCTCCAAGACGCAGTACTCGGTCGAGGCGAATGGCATTCGCTCGAACACATACACGCTCGATGTGTCGAACCTGCCGTTCGTCCGGCAGATCGACCTTCAGTACAGATACCCGGCGTACACGCAGTTGCCGCCGAACGACGTCGACAGCACCGGCGACATCGCGGCGCTCAAGGGGACGCTGGTCCGTGTGCGCGTCGCGCCAACCGTGCCGACGAGCGGAGGCCGGCTCATCGTCGAGGGCGGCGACACGCTCAAGCTCGTGCCGACCGAAGACGGGGGGGGCAAGCTGATGGCGATGCTGCGCGTCAACCAGCCCGGCTTCTACAAGGTCGAGCTCCAGGGACCCGACGGGCGCATGGTCACCGGCTCGCTCAACTACACGATCGACGTGCTGCCCGACCGTCCGCCGACGGTGCAGTTCACGAAGCCCGGCCGCGACTCGAAGGTGCTCTCGGTCGACGAGGTCTACACCGAAGTTCGCGCTGAAGACGACTACGGCGTCGCGAAGGTCGATCTGCACTTCTCGGTGAACGGCGGACCCGACCAGACGATGTCGCTGCACGACGGCACGAAGGCGATCAAGGACATATCCGCCGGCTACACGTTCATGCTCGAGGGGCTCAAGCTCGAGCCGGGCGACGTGGTCTCGTATTACGCGCACGCCACGGACAACAACGCGGTGACCGGCGCGCAGGGCGCGTCGACCGACATCTACTTCTTGCAGGTTCGCCCCTATGAGAACGACTACCGCCAGCAGCAGGGCGGCGGTGGTGGCGGCGGCGGTGGCGGGCAACAGAACGACGCGAACCAACTCTCGCAGACGCAGCGCGAGATCATCGCGGCGACGTTCAAGAGCTCGCGCGACAGCGCGCAGACGGACAAGAAAGCGTTCGACGAAAACCTCGCCACGATCCGGCTGTCGCAGCAGCGACTGCGCGAGCAGACCAGCCAGCTGGCGAGCCGGCTCGTCGAGCGCGGCATCGCGCAGGGCGACAGCGCGTGGAACAAGATCGCGCAGATCTTGCCCAAGGCGGCGGCCGAGATGGACACGGCCGAAAAGAATCTGACCAAGGGATCGCCGACGTCCGCGTTGCCACCGGAACAGAAGGCGCTCGCGCAGCTCCAGCGCGCCGAGGCGGTGTTCCGTGAGATCCAGGTCTCTATGGGAGGCGGCGGCGGAGGTGGGGGTGGGGGCGGAAATCGTACCGACGCGCAGGACCTCGCCGACATCTTCGAGTTGCAGAAGGACAAGCTGCGCAACCAGTACGAGACTGTGCAGCGCGGCCAGCAGCAGCAACAACAGCAGACCGACAACCAGGTCGACGAGACGGCGGAGAAGCTGCGCCAACTCGCCGCACGCCAACAGCAGGAGAACGAGCGCGCGCGCGCCAAGGCCGACAGCCTGTCGCGCATGGGGCAGTCGGGTGCGTCCGGCGGTCAGAGCCAGCGCGATCTCGCGCAGCAGACCGAAGATCAGGCCCGCACGCTCGAGCGCCTCGCGCGCGAACAGCAGAATCAATCGCTCGCCGACGCCGCGCGCCGTCTGCAGGACGCCGCTGACGCGATGCGTCGCGCCGCCGCGAACGGCAGCAAGGGATCCGGTGACGCGGCCCAGGCAGACAAGGCCCTGAGCGACGCTCGCCGCCTACTCGACCAGGAACGCAACGGTCGAGGGACGCGCGACCTGAACGACGCGGTCAAACGGGCGCAACAGCTCGCCGATCAAGAAAAGAAAGTGCAGTCCGACGAGCAGAAGCTCACACAGGCACAGTCAGGGGCTGGTGGCTCCGGCTCGCAGCAGACGAAAGACCTGCAGCAGTCGATCGCCGATCAGAAGGCGTCGATGGCGGAGGGCGTGAAGGACCTCAAATCTCAGCTCGACCGTATGTCCAACGACAGCCGCCGCGACCAGAAAGATCTGTCCCGCGTGCTTGGCGGCGCCGCGGACACGCTGCGTGGACGCAAAACCGAAGAGAAGCTCCGCTATTCGAGCGGCGCGGCGCGGACGGCACCGGCCGAGTGGCTCAATTCGACGGAGCCGCAGATCGCGTCGGACATCGCCGATCTCGGTCAGCGAATGCAGCAGGCGCAGACCGCCGCGCAGAACGGCAATGGCCAGCGTCAGCAAGCGCAGGCCGCGGACAAGACGCGTGATCTGGTGCGCGGGCTCGAGTCGATGGACGAGCGCATGCGCCAACGCGCGGAACAGAATGGCGCGACCGGCCAGGGCGCCGATCAAGGCCGTCGTCTACAACAAGGTGGTCAGTCGGGTCAGCAAGGCCAGGGGCAATCGCAACAGGACCAGCGCGGCCAGGGTCAGCAAGGACAGCAGGGGCAGGGCCAGGCCCAGGGCCAGCAAGGCCAGCGTGGTCAGAGCCAAGGGCAACAAGGGCAACAAGGCCAAGGACAGGCGCAAGGTTCACCGGGCCAACAGGGCCAAGGCCAAGCGCAGGGTTCGCAGGGACAGCAGGGCCAGCAAGGCAAGGGGCAACAAGGCCAGCAGGGCCAAGGCCAGCAGGGCCAAGGCCAGGGCCAGGGCCAACAGGGACAGCAAGGGCAGGGTGGAAACGGCCAAGGTCAGAACGGTCGGCAGCAGCAGGCCAACGGCGGTGGGATTCCCGGTGGTCGTCCCGGCTCGCAGCAGCAGAACGGCATGGGCGGCCCGTTGAATCCGAACGGCGTGCCGGGCGGCGGAATTCCGAACGGACGGCTTTCGCCCGACGACGCGCAGCAGTTCAGCCGCGAAGCGCAGCAGCGTCTCGCCGACGCGCAGGCGCTCCGCACCGAGCTGCAGCGGCAAGGGCTGGCCACGAAGCAGCTCGATCAGGCGATCGACAATCTGAAGCAGCTCACCAACACGCGGGCGCTCGAGGATCCGCGCATCTCGTCGGACCTGCGCGCGAAGACCATCGAAGGCTTCAAAGATTTCGAATTCGGCCTTCGTCGGAAGCTCGGTGAATCCGACTCGACACGCGTTCTGCTGGAGCGGTCTGGCGACGTCCCGCCGGCGTACAAACAGAACGTCGAGGAGTACTACCGCTCGATCGGTAAGGGCAAGAAGCCGTAGCGGTTGCCGGTCATCCGGCGTGGTCGTCTTCGTCCGGAGGTGGCGCCTCGCAGCGCCTCCTCCGACGACCGATCCACGCTCCCACGATGGCCTCCGCTTCTTCGCTGCTCAACTGCCCCAACTGCGGCGCCGCCGCCGCGACTGACGCGACCCGCTGCGACTACTGCGGCTCGCGGCTCGCCGTGGTCGCGTGTCCGTCGTGCTTCGGCTCGATGTTCGTCGGCGCGCAGTTCTGTCCGCACTGCGGCACGAAGATCGAGGCGCCGGAGTCGGTCGACGGCAAGACGCTCAAATGCCCCGGCTGTAGCGGCGAGATGCATCCCGTGCGGCTCGGCGCCACGCCGCTCCACCAATGCGACCAGTGCGGCAGCGCGTGGCTCGCGCCGAATGACTTCGCGGCGCTCTGCAGCAATCGCGAGGAGCGCGGCACCGTCATGACCTCGCTCGGCGCCGGCGGTATGGCCGCACAGGCGCCGAACCAAGGCCGGGTGCGCTATGTCCACTGCGCGGTCTGCGACAAGGTCATGAACCGAGTGAATTTCGGAAAGATGTCGGGAATCATCGTCGACGTCTGCAAGAACCACGGGGTGTGGTTCGAGCGCGACGAGCTGCGCGGCGTCTTGCAGTTCGTGGCCAACGGCGGGCTCGATCGCATGCGCGCCACCGAGGCCGAGCGAAAGGCGTCGCAGGCTTCGGCGATCGGCCTCGATCCGAACATCGTTGTCACGAGAACGTTCACATCGACCGTCTCGTTTCCCACCACCGGCGGCTCGAGCGCGCACTCCATCGATCTGGGGTCGGCGACACTGGATTTCATTCTCAAGACTCTCTTCTCGTAACGAGATCTCCCCCTATGACGCTGCGCGAATTCATCTCCGGCGAACTGATCGACGTCATCGAGTGGATCGACGACACCGACGACACGATGGCGTGGCGTTTCTCGCGCCCGAACAACGAGATCAAGAACGGCGCGCAGCTCATCGTGCGGCAGTCGCAGGTCGCGATCCTCGTCGACCAAGGCCACATCGCCGACATGTTCATGCCCGGGCGCCACGAGCTCTCCACGGAAAACGTGCCCGTGTTGTCGCGTCTGCAGGGCTGGAAGTACGGATTTCACAGCCCGTTCAAGGCCGACGTCATCTACCTCAACACGCGCCAGTTCATCGGGCAGAAGTGGGGCACGTCGAATCCCGTGATCGTGCGCGATGCCGAGCTCGGACCGGTGCGCCTCCGCGCGTTCGGCACGTACGCCGTCCGCGTCACCGAGGCGGAGCGGTTCGTCCAAGAGCTCGTCGGGACGAACGCCACCTTCCACGTCGATCAGACCACGGAACAGCTCCGCGATCTCGTCGTCGCGAAGGTGAGCGTCGTGCTCGCGGGCGGCAGCGTGTCAGTCTACGAGCTCTCGTCCAAGTACGGCGAGATCGGCGCGCGCGTGCAGGAGCAAGTGGCGCCACAGTTCCAACAGTACGGCCTGGCGATAACGCAGCTCGTCATCGAGAACGTGTCGCTGCCGCCCGAAGTCGAAGCGACGCTCGATCAAAAGACGCGCATGAACATGCTCGGCGATCTCGACCGATACACGCGTCTCCAGAGCGCCGACGCGATCCGCGACGCGGCCCGCAATCCCAACGGCGCCGCCGGCGCGGGCATGGCGATCGGCGTTGGCGCAGTCGTCGGCCAACAGGTCGCCGCCGCCAACACACGGTCCGTATCGGAGCCGCCGCCGCTTCCCTCCGTTGTTTGGTACTACGCCGTCGGCAACGAGCGCCGCGGTCCGGTCGACGAGGCCGGGCTCAAGGCGTCGGGCGCGATCACGGCAGCGACCCTGGTCTGGAAAACCGGAATGCCAAACTGGGCGGCCGCGAGCAGCGTGCCCGAGCTGGCGAGCGTGCTACCAAAGCCCTAGTCGAGCCACTAGGTCCGGGACCGAAAAAGGGAACAACGGTTCCGCAGACTTGAACAGCGACCACGCAGACGGACAACCAACACCGTTCTCAGTCTGCGGGATTTTCAAAGTCTGCGTCATCTACGTTGAGTTTTTCCGTGTGATTACGATGGCGGCGTGGCCGTTGGTGCGTTGCGTTCGGTCTACGGGTCTCCCGGTCTCCCGGTCTACCGGTCTACCGGTCCACCGGTCCACCGTCATCCGGTTAGTATCTCGACGAGCGTTTGCGTATCGATGTTCCCGCCGGATACGACACACACGATTGTTCGAGAACCTGCGCGTCCTGCGAGAGCCGCGGCAACCGGCACCGCGCCCGCGCCTTCGGCGATGACGCGCGCGCGTTCGGCCATCAAACGAATCGCCGCTTTTGTCTCGGCCAGCGTTGCAACGAGTGCCCCGCTCACCAAGTCCGAGACGATCGGCCACATCTCCTCGAGCACGCCGCGCCCGCCGATGCCGTCCACGAAGCTCGGCGTTCGCTCGACGACGACGGGATGGCCGGCGGTGAGTGCGGCCGTCAGCGGTGTTGAGGTCTCGATTTCACATCCGTACACGCGGGCGTTCGGCTGCAGCGCCCGCACCGCGGTCGCGATTCCCGAGACGAGTCCGCCGCCGCCGAATGGCACGAGCACCGTATCGACGTCGGGTAAATCCTCGACGATCTCGAGACCAATCGTACCGTTGCCCGCCATCACGTCGCGGTCGGCGACAGGATGAATGAATCGCCCCGCCATTCCCGCGCGCCCGTGGTCGCGCAGCGTCTGCCACCAGTCGTCGTAGGGCAGTGGAACGATCGTAGCGCCAAGCCGCTTCACGGCATTCACCTTTGTCGACGGTGCGCTGTCGGGCATCACGACTGTGCACGGAACGCCGAGGTCGCGTGCGCCCCACGCGACGCCTTGCGCCATGTTTCCCGCGCTCGCCGTGTACACGCCGTCGCCGAGAGAGCCGGGCCGCGTCGAGCGAATGGCGTTCGTCGCACCCCGGAGCTTGAACGAGCCGATCGGTTGGAGGTTCTCGAGCTTCAGGTAGATCGTCGCCGGGCCGTCCACTTCGAGGCGAATGAGCGGCGTGCGATGTACGGTCGACGCTATCCGCTTCTGTGCCGCACGGACATCGTCGAGCGTGATCGGCTCAATGTGCCTCAAGCCGTGCCCCGCCGAGCTCCACTTCCACCCCCACCCCCACACGTCGCGCCGCGTTGTACACGTACGACGCGGCCGCGAGATCTTCAATGGCCAGCCCGAGCGATTTGAAGAGCGTGATCTCGCGCTCGTCGCGCCGTCCTTCACCTCGCCCGATCGCCAGCTCGCCGATCTCGGCGACGATGTGGTCGGGCGTGATCGCGCCCTCTTCGAGCGGAACGAGCGTGTCGCCGGGCTCCTTGAGCGCCGACTCGCGCCGGTCGACGTAGAGGCGTGAACGTACGACGCACTGGGTATCGAGCTCACGCGCCGTGCGCTGCGACGCGCCAATGGCGTTGATGTGCGTACCCGGCGTGAGCCACTCACCGAAGAGCACTGGGGCGCGAGCCGACGTCGTCGTGCAAATCACGTCGGCGTCGCGCACCGCGTCGGCGCACGACGCCGAGATGGTCGTCTCGAGGCTGAACTTGGTGCGCGCGACGTCGGCGAGGCGCTCGGCGTTGGAAGGCGTGCGGCTCCAGATACGCAGCGTCTTGATTGGGCGGACGGCGCACATCGACTCGAGATGCGCGTGCGCCTGGACGCCGGCCCCGACGATCGCGAGCGTCGACGCGTTCGGCCGCGCGAGGAGCCAAGTCGCCACCGCGGAAACCGCCGCCGTGCGGATCGTCGTCACGGCCGTCGCATCGAGCAGCGCGGCGAGGCTGCCGTTGTCCGGATCGAACAGCAGCACCGCACCTTGGTGCGAGTCGTACTGCGTGCCGTGATTGCCCGGATACACCGTGATGATCTTCGCGCCCATCGTCTTCGGCGAGCCGATGTAGGCCGGCATGACCGCGAACGCGTCGTTCGTGTCGGGAATCAAAACGACGGTGCGGAGCGGAAGAATCGTCTCACCGCGCGCCAATGCGGAAAGCGTCGACACCATCAAGTCGATGCATTCTCGAATGGGGAGCAGATCAGTGACAGCCTGCTGGTCGAGGATCAACATGGGTCAGAAGAATACGGCCTCAGCGGCAGCGAGGGCACTTGCCTTGCCCATTGATATGGCCGAGGCGGCACGTCAAACGGCCTCGACAACCGGAGGAAGTATGAACGAGAAACGAGACGACCTCAAAAAAGAAGGCTTCAAGGATTCGATCGAGGGCAAAGCCGACAAGCTCAAGGGTCACGTCAAGGACGCGGCCGGCGGCCTGAGCGGCGACAAAGATCTCCAGATCAAGGGCAAGATCGACGAAATGAAGGGCAAGGTGAAGGACGCGCTCGGCCGTGCCGAGCGCAAGGTCGACGAGTCGCGTGACAAGGTCGACGAATCGAGCAATCGTTTCGCCGACAGCGATCCGGATCGCTCGCGCGAGGACGATCTCTAAGATCCCCGCGCGACTTCGCGCAAAGAGCGCCGGCGTTTGCCGGCGCTCTTTTCTTCTCGGGTGGCTATTCCTCGCGCAACGTGGTCAGCGGATCGACGCCTGTCGCCCGCATCGCCGGACCAAATGTCGCAAGCAGCGCCACCACGGCCAGCAACGCGGCTGCACCCGCGAAGACCAGCGGATCTCTCGGGCTCACCGCGTACAGCATCGAAGCGACGAATCTCGACAACACGAACGCCGCGATGAGACCGATCAACGCTCCCACGCCCGCCAGCGCGACTCCCTGCCTCACCACCAATCGGATCACGTCACCCCGCTGCGCGCCGAGCGCGACGCGCACGCCAATCTCTCGGCGGCGTTGCTCGACGCCATACGAGAGCACCGCGAAAACTCCGACGGCGGCGAGGACGACGGCGAGCGAACCGAAGAGCGCCAGCAGCATCGTGTTCGTGCGCCGCGGCGCCACGGTCGTCTCGATGACGTCATTCATCGTGGCCATCGAGTATAGCGGCTCCATCGGATCGGTGGCGTGAACCGCCTCGCGCAGCGCCGCCAGCATCGCCGGCGGCTGGCCGGAGCCCTTCGCCACGATCGATGCGTACGCCTGGGGTTGCTCCGACATCGGCAGATACAGCTGACCGTCCGGCGTCTCGTCGAGTCGGCGGGTGCGTATGTCGCCGACGACTCCGATGACTGTGCGTCGCTCCTCGCCCAACAACAGTTGGCGTCCGACGGCTTCACGATCCGGCCACAACGCGTGCGCCAACGACTGATTGATGACGGCGGCGCGATGCGCGGTGTCCGACAACGCCGGAAGATCTTGCCCGCGCAACGGCACGCCCATCGTTGCGAAGTAGCCCGGCGTCGCCATGAGGTACAGTCCGAGCCCCATCCTCGTCGTGTCTTCCGGGGCGTCCGCCGGCGCGACGCGAAGACCGATGTTTCCCACGCCCTCCATCGGCAACGCGCTTACCGCGGCCGCCGAGGAGATTCCCGGCGTGGCTCGAAGCCGCTCCAGCACGCGGGTGAAGAACACCGCCTTGGCGGCCGGATTGGGATAGCGCGTTTCCGAAAAAACGAGACGCCCCGTCACGACCCGCTCCGGCCGAAAGCCGGAATCCGTGCGAAGCAGCGCGTCGAGACTCTCCAGCATCAATCCAGCGCCGACGAGCAACATCACGGCAAGCGACACTTCAGCCACAACGAGCGCCCCTCCCCCACGCGCGCCGGCCGCCCGACGGCGCGTGCCGCCGCCGCCGGCGCCAGCCGACTTCATCGCCTCACCGAGATCGGTTCGCGACGCGCCGAGCGCGGGCGCGACGCCGAAGACCAAACTGGTCGCCAGCGCGACGAGCATCGTGAACGCCAACACGCGCCCGTCGACGCCGGGCGGCGACACGTCGGCGAGATTCGGCGGCAGCGTCGCCGATAGAATGCGCACGGCGAACCGCGCGGCAACGACGGCGATCGCCGCGCCCGTGGCGGCGAGGAGCAGGCTTTCGACTACGAGCTGTCGAGTGATGCGGAGGCGCGTCGCGCCGAGTACGACACGGATCGCCAACTCCCGCCTGCGGGCCGCCGCGCGCGACAGAAGCAGATTCATGACGTTCGCGCAGGCGATGAGAAGGAGCAGCGCCGCGCTCGCGCCGAGCACGATCAAGCTGGTCTGCCGGTCACCGACGAGCGTCGCTTGCAGCGGACGCACCAACCGCGAGACTGGATCGTCCCCCGGCTTGATGGTGCGATATCGCTTTCTGATGACGTCGGCGTGCTGCGCCGCCTGCGCGACGGTGGCGGCGGGCGCGAGACGGCTGATGAAAACGGACGGCACGAAGTTCCGAAAGGCCGACATGATGTCGAGGCCGAACGGCAGCGCGAGCGGAATCCAGACCTCGGTGCGCCCCGGAAAGCCGAAGTCCGCGGGCATGACGCCGACGATGCGATAGCCCTTACCGTTCAGCTCCAGCGTGCGGTTCACGACGTTCCGCCCGCCGAACTCTCGCTGCCACACGCCGTGCGAGATCACCACGGTCGGCGGTCCGCCCTTGGCGTATTCGTCGGGCGCCGGGGTGCGTCCCACGGCCGCCTGTTTGCCGAGCGTCGCGAAGAATCGCGACGTCACGTACGCGATTTTCACGCGCTCCGGCTCAGCGCCGCCGGCGGTGAGATTGAGGCCGCCGCTCGCGTACGCGGCGACCTCGGCGAACACCGTCGAATCCGCCGTGAAATCGTCCATCGTCGCGAAGGACTTTGGTCGCGTCGCCAAGTCGAGCGGCAGCTCCAGGCCGGCGATCGAGACCAGACGGTCCGCCGACGCAAACGGAAGCGGCTTGAGGAACGCGGTGTCGATCGCGCTGAAGATCGCCGTGTTCGCGCCGATGCCGAGCGCCAACACCAGGATCACGAACGCCGAGAAGCGCGGCTCGGCGCGCAGGCGGCGCAACGCGTAGCGAAGATCCTGTGCGAGATCCTGCAGCATGTGTTGTCTCCTCGATCGGCTCAGCTTGCGGCGGTCGTGCGCGTGCAGCCGGGTGCGCACGTCTTTCACGTCGCCGAACGCCTTGGCCGCCGCTTGCCGCGCGTCCTCGGGCGACAATCCTCGCGACACGAAGAATTCGGTCAGTCGCTCGACGTGATACGACAGTTCGTCGTCGATGTCGCCGTCGACGTCCGGTCCCCAGAATCGGAGATAACGTCGCCAGCGCTCAGACAAGGGACGGCTCCGCGCGCAGCACGAGGGTCACGGCGCGCGAGAGCTGCATCCACGCCGTCGCCTCGGTCGAGAGCTCCGCTCGCCCGGTCCGCGACAGCGCATAAACGCGCACTCGGCGGCCGGTGTCGGACAGCGTCCATTTCGACGTGACGAGCCCGCGGTCCTCGAGCCGACGCAGCGCGGGATACAGCGAGCCTTCCTCGATGGCGAGGGCTTGCTTCGTGACGTCCTCGATCCAGCGGGCAATGCTATAGCCGTGCAGATCCTGGCCAACGAGTGCCTTCAGGATCAGCAGCGTCAGCGTGCCTTGCAGCAGATCACCCTTGTCACGCGCCATCATTCGCTCCAGGCGAGACCGGCCTCAGACGATACACGTCGAGGCATAGACGCGCAATGGGTGTGGGGAGGGTGCCGCCCTCGATGCCTTGACCTTCGACAACACGCGATGCATTCTGTTGTCGAAGGTTGAGGCAACTCCAACCAACCGCTTATGACCGAACGCGCCGACCTCCTGCAGGGCACACTCGACCTGCTCATCCTCAAGAGCCTGCTGTCCGGGCCGCTGCACGGCTGGGGAGTATCCAAGCGGATCCGCGACTGGTCGAAAGACGTCCTCCAGATCAACCAAGGCTCGCTCTATCCGGCGCTCTACCGCCTCGAGGAGCGCGGACTCATCCGCGCCGAGTGGGGCACGTCTGACGAGGGGCGTCGCGCGAAGTTCTACACGCTCACGGCCGCGGGCCGCAAAGAATTCGCGGGTGAGCGCGCCGATTGGCGCCGCTTTGCGCTGGCCATCGAACAGGTCCTCGAGGCGTCATGATTCTCTGGCGAAAGCTCCGGTCGTTCGTCCAGCGCTCCGCGCGCGAGCGTGACATGGATGACGAGATGCGCTTCCACATCGAGATGGAAGCCGCCGAGTTGAGTCGCCGCGGCGTACGCGCCGACGAAGCGCGACGCGTCGCCGCCGCGACGTTCGGCGGCATCGAGCGCCACAAGGACGACGCCCGCGACGCGGTCGGACTCCGCATCTTCGACGACCTCGGCCAAGACCTCCGCTATGCCGTTCGCCAGCTGCGGGCGAGCGCCGGCTTCACCGCGGCGACGATCGTGACCCTCGGCCTCGGCGTGGGCGCGACGACGACGATATTCGCCATCGAGCGCACGGTGACGCAGACAGACGTGTCGGTGGCCAGCCCCGAAGAGTTGGTGCACGTCGCGCAGGGCACCGGTGGCGACTGCAATGCGTGCTGGCGTCTGGCGAAAGGCAACTACATGACCGTGCGTGACGAGTCCAAGACGCTCACGGGAGTCACACTCGTCGCCGATTGGAGCGCCATCCTCCGCGGTCCGGAGCACACGGAAATCATCAACGGGGCGCTCGTCACGCCGGCGATGTTCCACGTGCTCGGTCTGCCCGCGATGCTCGGCCGAACGATCACCCCGGCGGATTCGTCGGCCGACGGTCGCAGAGTCGTCGTGCTTGCCGAAAACCTGTGGCGAAATCGTTTCGGCGGAGACTCTTCGATCATCGGTTCCACGATCGTGCTCGACGCGGTTCCAAGGACGGTCGTCGGCGTCGTCGCCGACCGTTTTGCGTTTCCGCGCGGAACCGTCGTGTGGGCGCCGCGGATTCTCGGACCCGCCGACGCCGGTGATCGGTCGTGGACGAACGACAACGCCATCGCGCGTCTCCGGCCTGGCGTGACGCTCGCGCAGGCGCGAGCCGAGCTGGCGGCGATCGGAGCGCGGCTGGCGGTCGAATATCCGGCGTCGATGAAAAACTGGACGCTCGATGCGATGTCGTTCCGCGATTGGTTGTCGCCGTCGCGCGGCGAGCTCAGAGAGGACCTCCTTCTCTTCGTCGCCGTCGGAATGGTGCTGCTCATCGCGTGCATCAATCTGGCGGGCCTACTGATCGCGCGGCTCACCGTTCGCCAAAGGGAGATCGCCGTGCGCGCCGCCATGGGAGCGAGCGGTGGCCGCATCGCCCGTCAGCTGCTCACCGAGACAGTCCTCGTCACCTTGACCAGCGGGGCCGTAGGTGCGGCGGTGGCCGCGGCGGCGGTGCGCGCCGTGCGCGACTCCATGCCTTCCTTCATCGTTGAGCTCCTTCCCAACTGGCCGTCGATGCGGATGGACGTCCCATCGTTGCTCATCGCACTCGGGACGGGCGCGATCACGGGGCTCGTCATTGGTCTTTGGCCGGCTTGGCGGTTTGGACGCCCCGCTTTGGTGGACGTACTCAAGGACGGCGCCCGAAACGCGACGTCGGCCGGCGGCGCTTCGCGCATGCGACGAGCGCTGGTCGTCGCGGAAGTCGCGTTCGCGATCGTGCTCCTCGCGGCCGCGGGTCTCCTCGCGCGAACGCTTCGCAACTTGCACTCGGTCGAGCCGGGCTTTCGCCGCGATCACGTGCTCACGTTTCGAGTGACCGGACCGCCTCATGCGCCCGGCGACGCATCTCCGCCGGATTCGCTCAAGTTCGAGCGCTTGGCGCGCCTTCTCGCCGCGTTACCGCGGGTCGTACGAGCAGCGCCGGTGTACGGTGCGCCGTACACGCACGCGGCCAGCACGAACGGCTTTGGCATTCGCGGCACCGAGTCGGAACGGCCGGGACACGGCTACAGCGTGCGCATGATTCCCGCCGGCGCCGACTATTTCTCGACGCTCGAGATTCCGATCAAGCGCGGACGCGCCTTCACCGAGGCTGATCGACCGGACGCCCAGCGAGTCGCTGTCATCGACGAGACGGTCGCCCGCCGCTTTTTTGAGCACGCGGACCCGATCGGACAGTACATCAAAATCGATTCGCTCTACTGGCAAATCGTCGGAATCGCGGGCGACACTCGGTACGGCGCGCGGAATCGCACGGTCGCGATGTATCCCGGCGAGGTCTACCGGCCAATCGCGCAGTGGCCCTGGCGACAAGCGCAGTTCGTCATCCGGACCCGCGGAAATCCGCTCGACGTCGCTCCAGCGGCCCAGCGTGTCATTCGCGATTTCGATCGCGACCTCGCCGTCACGCGCGTCGCGACGATGGAGGCAGTGATCGCGGAGGACGTTGCGCCCGACCGGCTGATCTCCGGATTGATGCTCGGATTCGCCGGCGCCGCGGTGCTAATCGCCGCGATCGGCTTGTACGGTGTGATCAGCTACGGTGTCGCCCAACGCGTCCGCGAGTTCGGGATTCGGCGCGCGCTCGGCGCCGAATCGAGCGCGCTGGTGTCGCTCGTGTTGGTGCAGGGCCTTCGCCTAGCAGGCCTTGGAGCACTGCTCGGCGTCGTGGGCGCCGTCGCCGCGACACGCGTCATGCGCTCCATCCTCTACGGTGTTTCGCCCGGCGACCCGCTCACGCTCGGCGGAGTCGTCGTCGCGATGTGCGTGATCGGCCTGGCCGCATCGTACATCCCCGCGCGCCGCGCGAGCCTCGCCGACCCGATGGTCTCGTTGCGCGAGGAGTAGGCGATCCTCCGCGTCTACCGATCCACCGGTCTACCGGTCCACCGGCCGCCTACTTGTCTGCCATGAACGGGTACGTGTAGTCGAGCGGCGGCGAGAAGGTCTCTTTGATCGCCCGCGCGCTCACCCAGCGCACGAGGTTGAGCTTCGACCCTGCCTTGTCGTTGGTGCCAGACGCGCGCGCGCCGCCGAAGGGCTGCTGTCCCACCACCGCGCCCGTCGGCTTGTCGTTCACGTAGAAGTTTCCGGCGGCGTTGCGCAGCGCCATCGACGCTTCACGCACCGCCGCGCGGTCGTTCGCGAACACGGCGCCCGTGAGCGCGTATGGCGACGTACGGTCGATGACTTCGAGCGTCTCGTTCCACTTCGCGTCGTCATAGACGTATGCCGTCACGACCGGGCCGAAGATCTCTTCGCACATCAGCCGGTATTCGGGGGACTTCGCCTGAACCAGGGTGGGCGAGATGAAGTAGCCCTCGGTGCCGTCCGTCTTGCCGCCGGCGATGATCGTCGCGTTGGCGCGCGCGTCTTCGACGTACTCGCTGATCTTCTTGAACGCCTTCTCGTCGATCACCGCGCCGACGAAGTTGCGGAAGTCGGTGATGTCGCCCATCCGCATGTCGTCCATCATCGCGACGACGCGGTCGCGCACGTCCTTCCACATCGAGCGCGGAACGTAGACTCGGCTCGCCGCCGAGCACTTCTGGCCCTGGAACTCGAACGCGCCGCGCGCGATGGCGACGGCGAGCGCCTGCGGGTCGGCCGACGGATGGGCGAGAATGAAATCCTTGCCGCCGGTCTCGCCGACGATGCGCGGATAAGTCGCGTACTGCGACATGTTCGCGCCGATCGTCCGCCACATGCTGTTGAACACGGCGGTGCTGCCCGTGAAGTGCACGCCGGCCAGGTCCCGGTGGCCCAGCAGCGCGTTCGAGATTTCAGCTGCGTCGCCCGGGACGAAGTTGATGACGCCCGGCGGCAACCCGGCGGCCTCGAGGAGACGCATGAGGTAGTACGCGGACAGCATCGCGCTCGACGCCGGCTTCCAGATGACCGTGTTGCCCATGAGCGCCGGAGCCGTGGGGAGGTTGCCGCCGATCGACGTGAAGTTGAACGGCGTCACCGCGTAGACGAACCCCTCGAGCGGACGATAGTCGAGCTGGTTCCACATCGCCGGCGTCGACAGCGGTTGCTCCGTGTAGAGCTCCTGCGCATACGCCGGATTGAAGCGCCAGAAGTCGATCAGCTCACACGCCGAGTCGATCTCCGCCTGGAAAACCGTCTTCGACTGGCCGAGCATCGTCGACGCGTTGGCGGTCTGCCGCCACGTCGTCGCCAGAAGCTCCGCGGCGCGCAGGAACACGGCGGCCCGGTCTTCCCATGCCCAGTTCGCCCACTCGCGGCGGGCGTGACGCGCGGCGTCGATCGCCGCGCGGACGTTCGACGCCGACGCCTTGTGGTAGTCGGCCAGCACGTGGCGGTGATTGTGCGGCATCACCGACGTCGCCGTCTCACCCGTGCGAAACTCCTTCCCGCCGATGATGATCGGGATCTCGATCCGCTCGCTCGCCATTTCGGTGAGCCGGTTCTTGATCGCCGCGCGCTCGGGGGTTCCGGGCGCGTAGGTCTTCACCGGCTCGTTCACTGGAGCGGGAACGCGCCGTGTTCCGTTGAACCCCGCAACGGCTGGGGAGTGCGGATGTACCGTCTCGACGGCCTGCGAGGATTCGGCGGCGGCGCGGACGGCGGGGGTTGGAGCGGCAGTCGTTGACGACATTGTGGCCAGGGAAGGAATGCCAAAAAGTTAGCGCCCTTCTGCGCCTTCCGCGTCGGCGCTAACGTCCCGTCACATGCGCGTCCATCACGTTGTCCGATTCTTCTCCGCTGCCGCGCTCGCCGGCGCGGTCGTGGCGTGCGACCAGGCGCCGATCGAGTGGAAAGACCCCGCCGAGCTGGCGCGGACCGATACACTCGGGCGTCTCACGGTCGATTCGAACGGCCACGCGAGCGTCGTCGCCGCGGCGAGTCCGCCGGCGGCCATCTCCGCGAGCAACGTCGTGGTGTGCCCGGGTTCGGTACGAAGCGTGAGGGGGACAGTGCACGTTTTCGCGGCATGGTGGGGCATGCGAGCCGACAGCGCCGCGACGCTGTTCGTGTCGAGCGCAACACCGACCGGGAATTGGGCGGAGGCAAAGCGTCTTGCCGTGGACACCACCGACATGAGCAAAGCCGGCTGCGACCGTCCGGCTCCCTCGGTGACGACCGTCGGCGACGACGTGTTCGTCGCCTACTCGCTGCACGCCCCGGAGGGCCGGGGCGTGTTCTTCGCGCACACGATGGGAGGCATGGTGCACGAGCCGGTACCGGTCGTCTACGGCGAGCGTGTCGTGACGACGGCGATCGCGGCGCAGGATCAACGCGTCGTCGTCGCGTACGAAGAAGCGAACGGGACGCGGCGCCGGATCAACGTCGCGATCTCGGAGGATCAGGGGCACACGTTCGGCTGGCACGTTCCCGCATCGCGCGACGTGGACATCGGCCGCGATCCGGACGTCGCTCTTGCGGGCGATCACGTGGCCGTCTCATGGATGGCGGCGGGCGGCGCCGATTCCGCGAATTCCCGCGTGGTGCGCGTGGGACGACTCAAATGACGCACCTCTTCGGCGCGCACACGAGCAACAACGGCGGCCTCCACATGGCGATTCGGCGCGCGGGGGCCGGTCGCATGCGGGCGATGCAACTCTTCACGACGCTGCCGATGTACTACGGCGACAAAGCGTCGATCAAGCCCGACCGCGTCGAGCGCGCGAAGGCGGCGTTCACCGAGACGAAGATCGACCCCGCGAACGTGATCGCGCATGCCGCGTACGTCCTGAACACGGCGACGCACGAGGAGGAGAAGTACGCGCGCGCCAAGGCCGGTCTCGCCAAAGAGCTCGAGCGCTCTACCGCGCTCGGCCTTGGCGTAGTGTGCTTCCATCCCGGCGCCGCGCTCGACGACGATCGTGAGGTCGCGGCCGAGCGCGTGGCCGGAGCGATCGTGCACGCGCTGCAAACCGTACCGACGAGCAGGACGCGAGTGCTCGTCGAGAACACCGCCGGCGCCGGTCGCACGTTCGCCAAGACGGCCGCCGAGGTGGCGGCGATCCTTCGCCACGTTCCCAAGGAGCTGCGCGCTCGCACGGGCTACGGTCTCGACACGTGCCACCTGCTCGCGTCTGGCTACGAGATCACGGCGAACGACGGCATGACGCGCGCGCTCGACGAATTCGAGCAGGCCACCGGCGAGCCGCCGGGATTCGTCCACATGAACGACAGCGCCAACCCGCTCGGATCGAACAAGGATCGCCACGCGCTGATCGGCGAAGGCCACGTCGGCGTCGAACCCTTTCGCGCGCTGCTCAAGGACAGGCGTTCGCTGGGAATCCCGCTCGTGCTGGAGACGCCGCAGGAGAACGAGGAGATCGACGGCGAAGACCCTTCGCCGGATCCGTACGACGTCCGCATGCTGGCTCTGCTCGAGTCGTTGGTCGGTTAGGGCCGCCCTGGCGCGTGAGCTTTTGGGCTCCGAGCGGGCGTCTAGGCCGGATTCGCGAGACGAACTCCGTGCGCGAGAGGGAGCCCATCGTTGAACGATGAAACCTCGCCGCAAATGCTTACGTACTTAGCTAAGTATGCAACGGATGCCTGCGGATGAATGACGCGTTCAGAGCGCTGGCCGACCCGACGCGACGGGAGATCTTGAGACTCCTGCGCGACGGACCGCGCACGTCGGGGGAGATCGCCGAGCACTTCACGACGGCGTGGCCGACCGTGTCCCGGCATCTCGCGCAGCTGCGACAGGCCAAGCTGGTGCGCTCAGAGCGTCAGGGCCAGCAGATCGTCTACGAGCTCAATACCACGGTGTTCGACGACCTGGTCGAGCACATTCTCGATTGGGTGAAGCCGCCGCGCGGCAAGCCCGGAGGCAGGCGCAATGCGTAAGTGGTACCCGGTCCTTCTCGTCGCGATCGCAACAATCGCGTCGATCGTCGTCTATCCAAGATTGCCCGACCGCGTGCCAACCCACTTCGACATTCGGGGCAATCCAAACGCCTACGGACCGCGCTGGGTCCCAACCGTGATCGTTCCGGTGATGATCCTCGCGCTCTGGGGCCTCCTGCGCGGACTGCCGAAAATCGATCCGCGCCGCGCCAATTACGCGAAGATGCAGGACACCTACGATCTCGTCGTGAATCTGATCCTCACGATGGTCACCACGCTCCATCTTCTCCTCCTCGCGGGGACGATGGGCAGCCGCGTTCCATTCATTCGGCTCATGCCGGCGGTCGTTGGCGTGTTCTTCGTCGCCATCGGCAATCTCTTGCCAAGGGCCAAGCCGAATTGGTGGTTCGGCATTCGAACGCCGTGGACGCTGAGCAACGATCGCGTTTGGGAGCGCACGCACCGTGTGGGCGGCTATGTGATGACGTTGATCGGCGTGTTGGCGATCGTCTCGTCGTTCTTCGCCGCCGAAGTCGCGTTCGTCACGTTCATCGTCGTCGCCGGAGCGATGTCGCTCGGCTTGATTGCCTACTCTTACTTCGTGTGGAAACACGAGACCGCCAAATGAGACTTCGATCCTGTCATCCGGCGACCATGCTGCCGTTGGCGCTTGCCGCCGCGGCGCATCTCCTCCCGGCGCAGCAGCCTGGCCCGGAGCGCGCGTCGTTCTATCTCCTTCTCCGCGGCGACACGATCTTCGAGGAGCGCGACAGCCGAACGCCGACGGAGCTGTCCGGCGAATTTCGCGACCGGCTGCGCAACGTTCGCGTCAGCTACGACGCGACGCTCAACAGCTCCGCGCTCGTCACGCATCTGGATTTGCGAACCTTTCGCTCGTCGCAGGGGACCGGCGATCCGGCGACTTTCACGATCGACGGCGACAGCGTGGTCGCCAAGATCGGAAACGCGGCGCCGGCAAAGATCCCGAGCATTTCCGGCGCCCTCGCCATCGTGAACCCCGCGGTCGGCTTCATCGAGCAAATCGTGATGCGCGCCCGCGCGATCGGCGGCGATCCGGCCTCGGTGATGATCTTCGTCATCGGCGCGCCCCAGCCGCTGGCCGGCACCGTGACCCGCGTGGGCGCGGATTCCGTGCGTGTGGCGTACGCCGGCGTCACGATGGATCTCGCCGTGTCGCCGACCGGCCGCGTGCTCGGCGGCGTGATTCCCGCCCAGGGCATTCGCATCGCGCGAGGAGCGGCCCTCGGCGCGATCAGCGCGGCGCCGGCGACGAACTACTCGGCGCCTCCCAATGCGCCGTACGTCGCGGAGGACGTCGTCGTCACGACGTCGACCGAGCTGCATCTCGCGGGGACGCTCACGATTCCGAAGGTTCGTCCGAGCGGGAAGGTGCCGGCGGTCATCACGATCACGGGCTCGGGGCCCGAGGACCGTGACGAGCAGTCCGGGGCGATTCCCGGATATCGCCCATTCCGGGAGCTTGCCGACACGCTCGGCCGCCGGGGCATCGCCGTGCTTCGTCTCGACGATCGAGGCGTCGGTGCGTCGGACGCGGGACCGGCCTCCGTGACGAGCGCCGATTTCGCCAACGACATTCGCACGGGGATCGCGTACCTCCGCAGCCGCCCTGAAATCGACGGCAGCCGCATCGGCATCGTGGGACACAGCGAAGGCGGGATCATCGCTCCCATGATCGCCGTCGGTGACCCGAAGCTTCGAGGGCTCGTGCTGATGGCGGGGTCGGCATCCAAGGGGCGCGAGATCGTCATGGATCAGAACCGCTACGTCATCGACAGCGTGGCGCACCTGCGCGGCCCCACTCGGGATTCGGCGCTCGCCAAGGCGGGGCGCTCGGTCGATTCGCTGGGCGCGCAGGGCGGATGGTTGGGCTTTTTCCTCGCCTACGATCCCACGACGGCGGCGCGTCAGGTCAAGACGCCGGTGCTGATTCTCCAGGGCGAAACCGACCGGCAAGTGCCGCCCGCGCAGGCGCGGTTGCTCGCCGACGCGTTTCGCGCGGGAGGGAACCGTGACGTCACCGTGCGCATGTTCCCGGCGACGAATCACCTGTTTCTCGCCGACTCCAGCGGTGCGTTCGCCGACGCGAGCGGCGCTCTGCGCTACACCAAACTGCCTTCGCTGCACGTGCGGCCAGAGGTGCTCGGAGCGATCGCCGACTGGTTGAACGATCGTCTCAAGTGACTGTTTCCCTCTGAAAAATTCGGATTCTCAGAGGGAAAACGACGCAATTCCCTATTGCGTCCTGCGCCGAGGATTATACTTTTCGCCCTCGAAGGCGGGCGATTTTCATAGGAGAATCGCCCGTTCTCACGAGGAAGATCCTCGCCCATTCCATCTACCGGGAGTGAGAATGGCTGCAAAGAAGAAGGCGAAGAAGGCCGCCAAGAAAGCCGCGAAGAGACCGGCCAAGCGCGCCGCGAAGAAGCCGGCCGCGAAGAAGCGCAAACCGAACGCCGCGTTCATGAAGCCCGTGCAGCCGGATGCGACGCTCACGGCGGTCGTTGGCGGCACCGCGATGCCCCGCACCGAAGTGACCAAGAAGCTCTGGGGCTACATCCGCAAGAACGGCCTCCAGGACTCGAAGAACCGTCGAATGATCAACGCCGACGCGAACCTCAAGGCGGTGTTTGGCGGTAAGGGCCAAGTCTCGATGTTCGAGATGACCAAGCTCGTCAGCAAACACCTGAAGTAGCCTTTCGCACGTTTCAGCCAGGGGGACGAACTCGCTCCGCGAGCTCGTCCCCCTGCTGCTTTTCCGTCACGGGAAACGACAACGACGCGCGCGGCGTACGGAGCACTAGATTCGTGAAGCCGCCACCATCGCTCGTCGCCTCATGGCAAAAAAGTCATCTTCTCCCGCTTCGAATTCCTCGTCCCGAAAGCCCGCTCAACCCGGGAAATCCAAGAACGTCGTCGCCCAGGCGCGCGGCGCGAGCGGCAAACCGTCGCGTCCCGTAGGCCAGGTGCTGTGGGAGAATCTCAAGTCGATTCTCGGCGCGGTCGTGATCTACCTGGTCATCAGAACGCTGTTCGTCGAGGCGTTCCGCATCCCGTCGGGGAGCATGATTCCGACGCTGCTCGTGGGCGATTGGCTCTTCGTGAACAAGCTCGCCTACGGTCCGACCATCCCGTTCACGAACTCGCATCTGCCGGGCTACACGAGCCCGAACCACGGCGACGTCGTCGTCTTCGTCTCGCCGTACCAGTCGGACAACGCCCCCGATTTCACGCCCACGCTCGTGAAACGGCTCATCGGCATGCCGGGCGACACGCTCCTCATGCGCGACGGTGTGTTGAGCCTGAACGGCGTTCCACAGCGGCAATCGTTCGGCTCCTCGAATTACGTCGGCGACAACAGCCAGGTGGCTGGGCCGTTGCCGGACGGACGGGGAGGTTTCGACTGGCAGCATAGCATCGAAGCAAAAGGCTCGCGCTTCGGGCCGCCGCCCGAGAAGCCCACGCTCGGCAACTGGGGCCCGCTCGTCATTCCCGCCGATCACTATTTCATGATGGGCGACAACCGGTATTGCTCGAAGGACAGCCGGTTCTGGGGCGTGGTGCCGAGAGCGAACATTCGCGGGCGGCCGCTGTTCGTGTACTACTCGTACGTGCCGGGCCCGGGCGATCCCGACCCCAACTGCGCGGGGCAGATCAGCGATCGCCCGATGCCGTTCATCACCGACATCCGCTGGTCTCGCATAGGGCACTGGGTGAAATGACCCTGTCCGAGGCGGCGGTTCGCGGCGCAGATTAGCCCCATGACGGGCATCTCGCGCCGGCGATTCCTCGCCTCGCTCGCGGCGGCGATTCCGCTGAACGTCGTGGTGCGGCGCGCGCACGCCGCGGCCGTTCGACACCTCGAGTCCGACCCGGCCACGCTCGGCGCGCTGGGCGAAGCGATTCTTCCGTCGCAGCTCGGCCGCGCCGGAATCACACGCGCCGTCGCCGTGTTCCGCGACTGGGGCACGTACTATCGAGAGAACGCGGAGCTGCTGCACGGCTATGGCACTTCGCGTCTCCGCACGACCGGCCCCACACCCGTGACCCGCTGGACGTCGCAGCTCGACGCCCTCGACGCCACGTCGCAATCGAAGCACGGACGACCCTTCAAGGCGGTGACGGTCGCACAACGCGTGGACCTCGTACGCGACGCGGTCAAGGACGAACGCCTCGATCGCATCCCGAACGTCGCCGAGGCGAAGCACGTCGCGGTCGCGCTGCTCGCGCATTTCTACGGGAGCTCGGACGCGGCGGATCTGTGCTACGAGGCGCGCATCGGACGCGAGACCTGCCGTCCGCTGGCGCTCGAGTCCCGCAAGCCGCTGCCCTTGGCCGGGAGTGCCAAGCGATGAGACGCCGCGTCGTCGAGAGCGACGTGTGCATCATCGGCTCGGGAATCAGCGCCGCGATGATCGCGGATCGGCTGGCGCGGACGACGACCGCTCGCGTCGTGGTCGTCGAGGCGGGGGACAACACCGTTCCGCTCGGGCAGCGGGCCGCGGCACGCGACCGATTCATTCGCTACGGCGAGAATCCGTGGGGCCGCGATCACCTCGAGGGGTACGAGATCGAGGGGCCGCTCCAGTCTCGCTCGATGCAGGTCGGCGGGCTGGCGATGCACTGGGGAGCGGTGACGCCGCGTTTCTCCCCCGAGGATTTCAAGCAGAAAACCCTCTACGACGTGGGCACCGATTGGCCGATCGACTACGACGAGCTCGATCCGTTTTACCAGGAGGCCGAAGAGGTCATGGGGGTCGCGGGCGAACAGGGACCGCCGGAACTGGACCCGCGCAAGAAGCCGTTTCCGTTGCCTCCGATTCCGCTGACGTACAACCTCGAGCTCTTGAAGGACTGGGCGGCCAAGTCCGCGATCCCGACCTGGAGTCAGCCGTCGGCCAAGAACTCGGTGGCGTATCGCGGCCGGCCGCAGTGCTGTCGCAACGACACCTGCTCGCCGATCTGTCCGATTGGCGCGAAGTACTCGCCTGATTTCACGTGGAACGCGCTCCTCGCCTCGAAGCGAGTCGAGCTCATGCCGCGGACGTTGGTGCGCAAGCTCGTGCTCGCGGATGGGGGAAAAACGATCTCGCACGCCGTGGCGTCGAGCTTCGACCGACCCGACACGCCGGTCGAATTTCGCGCGAAGATTTTCGTCGTCGCCGCGGGCTACGTGTGGTCGTCGCATCTGCTGCTGCTCTCGGCGCAGAGTGGCGCGTCGGACGGTCTCGCCAACAAATCAGGACTCGTCGGCAAATATCTGTCGGGACACCGCAACGTCGGCGGGTACGTCGACCTGCCGCTGCGGCTCTATCCCGGCATGAACGAGCAGCACAGCCTCGTGACGAAACAGTTCATGCGGCCCCGCCCCGGAGCGCGATTCATTCGCCACGACCTCCGAATCTGGGAATCCTCCGTCGGCAAGACGGCGAGGCTCGTCGACGACTCCGGCGCACTGATGCTCGGCGACGCGATTCTCGACGACTGGCGAAAGCGGACCCAGACCGGTACGGCGCGCGTCCGGGCCTACTACGAGGTGATCCCCGACCGGTCGAGCGAGCTCACTCTCGACACGGGCAAGAAGAATCAGTGGGGCGATCCGTTGCCCAAGCTCTCGTTCCAGGACGCGCCGGAGTCCGTGGCCGAGCGCGGCGCGACGGAGGAATCGATCCGTACGCTGTTCAACGAGATGGCGCGAGCCGGGAAGGGCACAGTGCTTCGCACCAGCGTCGACAACTTCCAGGATCACCCCGCGGGCGGCTGTCGCATGGGCACGGATGGGTCGGCGAGCGTCGTCGACTCGTGGGGACGAACGCACGATCACGAGAACCTGTTCGTAGTCGGCGCGCCGACGGCGGTCAGCGGCGGTTGCGCCAACGCGACGCTTACATTTTGCGCCCTCGCGCTGCGCTCGGCGCGCGAGCTCGAACGCGATCTGCCGAAGCGCTGAATCTTGTTGCAGAATTAGAGGGTTCTTCCCAACCCGTCGTCGTCATGCGATTTGCCGCGCGACTTGCCGCACCGCTGTCACTGGCCTCAGTTCTCGCCGCGATCTCCGCGCCGTTGTCCGCTGCGTGCGCGCAGATGGTCGAATGGCCTGTGTTCGGCGGCGATCTTGCTTCGACCAAGTTCTCGAAGCTCACCGACATCGACCGCGGCAACGTTGCGCGTCTGACGAAAGTGTGGGAGTGGGCGACGGGTGAAACGCCGAAGCCCGAGCTCCACACGCGCCCGGGAAATTTTCAGGCCACACCGCTGATGCTGGGCGACACGCTCTTTCTGAGCACGTCGTACAACCGCGTCGTCGCGCTCGATGCGTCGACGGGAAAGGAATTCTGGGAATACGATCCCAAGTCGTACGCCGCCGGCCAGCCGTCGAACGGCACCGGGTTCGTGCATCGCGGCGTGGCGACGTGGACCGACGGCAAGCAGCGCCGGATCTTCATCAACAGCCGCTGGAACCTGATCGCGATCGACGCGGCCACAGGGCAGCCGATTCGCACGTTCGGAGACACCGGCGTCGTCGATCTCACGGCGCGGCTCGAGCGAAACGGCAAGAAGGTCAACAAGCTCCACTACACGGAGACGTCGCCTCCGGTCGTGTGGCGGGATCTCGTCATCGTCGGCAACGGAGTCGCGGACCGCTTGATCTACCCGAACGATCCTCCGGGCGACGTACAGGCATTCGACGTTCGCTCCGGGAAGCGCGCATGGAGCTGGAGCCCGGTTCCACGCGACACGCGCGACACCGCCGCCAGGACCTGGGCGAACGAGTCATGGAAAACGACCGGCCACGCGAACGTGTGGGCTCCGTTCACCGTCGACGACGGGCGTGGGCTCATCTATCTCCCTGTGAGCACGCCGAGCAACGACTGGTACGGCGGAGCACGCCTGGGCAACAATCTCTACGCGGAATCCGTCGTTTGTCTCGAGGCGAAATCCGGAAAGCTCAAGTGGGCGTTCCAAACCGTGCACCACGGACTTTGGGACTACGATCTTCCCGCGGCCCCGGTGCTCGCGTCGGTCAACGTGAACGGAAGGGCGCGCGACGTCGTCGCCGTGCCGGCGAAGACCGGTTTTCTGTTCGTGTTCGACCGCGTCTCGGGCGAGCCGATCTGGCCGATAGAAGAACGGTCGGTGCCCCCGAGCGACGTGCCCGGTGACAGGGCATCTCAGTCGCAGCCGTTTCCGACGAAGCCGAAGGCGTTCGCGAAACAGGGATTCGGCTACGGCGACCTGATCGACTTCACGCCGGAGATCAAGGCGCGCGCCCTCGAGGAGACGAAAGATCTTCGCTTCGGTCCGATCTTCACGCCGCCGTCGATGGCCGGCACGATCGTCATGCCCGGCGCGATCGGCGGCGCCGGATGGGGCGGCGGCGCGCTGGACCCCGTGTCGGGCACGATCTACGTCAAAGCGAGCAATTCACCGGCGATGTACAAGATCGTCCAGCCCGCGCACTCAGACACGGTAGACGCCGACTATTCCGCCGACCTGTCAGCGTCGAACCTGCGTGTCACGATGCCACCCCGCGACAGCGGACAGCGTTTGCCGCCGCTGCCGATCAATCGCCCGCCGTACGGCACGTTGACGGCGATCGACCTGAACACCGGCGACACGAAATGGACGGTACCGCTCGGTGACACACCCGCCATTCGCAATCATCCATTGCTCAAAGATCTCAAATTGCCTCCGCTCGGCGTGTCCGGGTCACCGGGGCCGATGGTGACGGCATCGGGGCTGATCTTCGCGACAGGCGGTGGATCAACGCTCTACGCGATCGATTCGCGCGACGGGTCGACCCTATGGTCGGCGGATCTCGGACAGAATGGATACGCGGTGCCGATGACCTATCGCACAAAGGCCGGCAAACAGTTCGTCGTGATCGCCACCGGCGCGGCCAGCGGGGCGAAGCTCCAGGCCTTCGCGCTTCCGTAAAACATGACCTCCACTCTATTGCGCTGCGATCGCTGTCTTCGGATCGACGCGTGAGGCGCGGAGGGCGGGGACGTAGCTCGAGAGTCCCGCGACCGCGAGCAGCAAGAGCGCCGCGCCGCCGAGTGCGAGCGGGTCGAGCGGGCTGACGTCGAAGAGCAGCGATTGCATCACGCGAGTGAGCGCGATCGCGCCGAGCAAGCCGGTGCCTACCCCGACCAGCGCCAGCCGCGCGGCCTGCCCAACGACGAGGCCGAGCACGTTCGACGGTGTCGCGCCGACTGCCAAGCGAATTCCAATTTCCCGCGTGCGCTGCAGGACGGCGTACGCCATCAGGCCGTAGATCCCGACCGCCGCGAGCGCGAGCGCCAACGCGGCAAATCCCACGAGGAGCATGGTGTTGAAGCGGCGGCCGACGACCGAGAGCGCCACGACGTCGTTCATCGTCCTAAGCTTGACGACGGGAATCTCGGGGTCGGCGTCGTGCACCGCGCGGCGGACCGGGTCGAACAACGCCGACGGATCGCGTTCCGCGCGAACAACGTACGTGAGCTCGCGCAGCGAGGAGGCGACGAACGCCGTGTCCTGCTGCAGCGCGGGGTAATAGACGGCCGGCTCGGCCGCGGCATCGAGAGCAACCTCGTTCACGTTCTCGGCGACGCCGACGACAGTCGCCCACGGATCGGTCGATTGTGGCGATCCCCATTTCAGGCGGCGCCCAACGGGATTGACGCCGGCAAAGAATTGCCGGGCGAATGCTTCGTTGATGATCGCGACGCGCGGCGATTCGCGGGTCTCTCTTCCCGTGAACGCCGCGCCGGCGCGCATTCGCAAGCCCAGCGCGTCGATGTAGCCGGGATACACCAGCGTCATGAGCACGACGGGCGTCTTCTCGATTGGCACACCTTCGGGCGTCGCGGTGGCGCGCCAGGTTTCGGCCATCGGGGCGCTCGTCGCGGCCGACGCGGCGTGCACGCCGGGTAGGCGCCGCAGCCGGGCCGCCATATCACGCTCGAACGCTTCGACGTCGGTGGAGGTGCGGTATCGGTAGTCGGGAACGCCGAGCCTGAACGACAACAAATGCGCCGGCTCGAACCCGGGATCGACGTTCCGGGTATTCACGAAACTCTCGACCATCAGCACGGCGCCGGCGGCGACAACCACGGCCAGCGCGATCTGTGTCGCGACGAGCAACCGCCGACCGCGCTGGCGTGCCCCGCCGATCGTCCCGCCGCCGCCGCCGCGACCGTCCTCACGCAACATGGCGTCGAGCAGTTCGTCGCCGGCGTGGAGCGAAGGAAAGAGCGAGACGGCGAATGCCGTGAGCGCGGCGATCGACCCGGTGAACAAGAGGACGCGTCCGTCGACCGCCACGGCGTATCCCTGTAGCATCTCCTCCGGCGCCGCATTCGCCAGAACGCGCACGCCCCAGATGGCGAGCACGACGCCGAGCGCCGACCCGATCGCGACGATCAGAAAGCTCTCGGCGGCGAATTCGCGCAGCACGCGTCCTCGGGACGCGCCGAGCGCGCGCCGCAGCGCCAACTCGTGCTGTCGCGCGGCGGCCCGGGCGATGAGAAGACTCGAGACGTTGATGCAGGCGATGAGCAGCACGAAACCGACGGCGGCCAACAGCACGACGAGCGAGCGTCGCACGCCGCTGATCGCCCGGTCGCGCAGCGGAAACAGATCGGTCAGCGTCACTTGCTTCGCGCCGTACGCCCCGGGATGAAGCGTCGGCAGCCGGCGCGCGATTTCGGCCGCGGCCGCCTTGGCTCCCTCGAGCGCCACGCCCGGAGCGAGTCGCGCGACGAGCACCGTGTTGTAGACGTTCGCCCGCGTCTTCTCGACCGCCGGCGTGATGCGGTAGGGGACGAACAGATCAGCGACGCCGCTGCTTATTCCCGGGAGCGGGAAGGCGAATCCCGGCGGCATGATGCCGATGACGCGATACGACTCGCCGCCGATCGCCATCGAGCGGTCTACCACCGAAGAGTCGGCGCCAAATCGCCGCTGCCACAACGCGTGGCTCAGCACGACCACGTTCGGCGCGGAGATCGCGTCTTCGTCGGGTAAGAAGGTTCGTCCTCGGGCCGCGCGAACTCCGAGCACGTCGAATATCGATGCCGAAACCTGGGCGCCGAGCACCCGCTCAGGCCCGGCGTCGCCGGTGAGCACGAAGGAACCGTCGTCGACGATCGCGGAATTCGCGAAGACGCGGCCGTTCAGCGTCTTGTAGTCGAGATACTCGGGAGCCGAGATGGTTCCGTAGTTCTTCGCCGCGAACGCCGGCAACTGCTCGCCGAGTATGACCAGGCGCGACGCATCGGCGAACGGCAGCGGGCGAAAGAGAACCGCGTCGACGACGCTGAAGATCGATGTGTTCGCACCGATTCCGAGAGCGAAGCAGAGCACCGCCGCGATGGTGACCGACGGCGATCGGCGCAGCCGGCGCGCGGCGTGGCGAACGTCGCTCCCGACCGCGTGCATGCGGTCGGCGAAGCCGCGCTCTCGCGCCCATTGTGCGTCGATGGCGACAGTGTGCTCGCGCACTTGCGCCACACTCCCGAAACGTGCCTCCGCCTCGGCGCGGGCCCGGCCGGGATCCATGCCGGCACCGATGTATTCGTCGACGCGGGCCTGGAGGTGAAACGAGAGCTCGTCGTCCACGTCGCGAACCGGGTCGGCGCCCCAGAAACGGAGATACCGCCGCCACGCCGGCGCTTTTCGGCGCTTCATGGCTTCGCCCAGCTGGGTTGGTCGGCTGATGTGAGCACGCTGGTCACAGCGCCGGCGAAGGTGGACCACGTCGAGGTCGCGGCGCGGAGCTGTTGGCGTCCGCGCGGCGTCAGCTCGTAGTACTTGGCGCGACGGTTGTTCTCGGAAAGCCCCCACTCGGCGCTGATCCAACCGCGGCGCTCGAGTCGGTGGAGGGCGGGGTAAAGGGATCCCTCTTCCACGCGCAGCACGTCGCCCGTCACCTGCTGAATCCACCGGGCGATCGAGTATCCGTGCGTCGAGCCCCAGCTCAGCGTCTTGAGAATGAGAAGGTCGAGGGTTCCTTGAAACAGCTCGATCGACTGGTCAGGCATGGCTTCCCCTAGAGCGTCTTTGGGGACGATAGCGGCGGTCCCATAGAGCGTCAATGGGAGACGCCCCGGAACCCGGTGAAGGGGCGCTCCCGGTATCAAGAGGTTGCCACCCTGTGAGCGGTTCGTTTGTCTAAAGGGCAGCCCCCCACCATGTCGCAATTCTTTCCGCGCAAGACCACCGAGATTCGCATCCGAGAGCCCCGGGCTTTTCGCCGGCTCTCGTATTCGCTCGTCCAGATGGCGATCGTCACCGGCATCATCGTGCGGACGTATCGCGTCGTAGTCCTGACGCACGGCCCCGACAACTGGCTCTACTTCGGCGCGACCTTCGCCATCGGGGCGATCTTCTTCCTCGGCATGGTCACGGCGCACCTGGCGAATTTCCCGCTCCACCAGTACGTGTGGCGCGCGCCGGCCTTCGCCGGCATCGAGGTCGCCGCCGAAATGGTCACCAGCGCGCTCCTCATCTCGCTGGGGCATGAAGCCAACGGCACCCAGCGCGCGCATTGGGACGACTGGATCGGTATGAGCTTGAACGCGCTGCTCATCCGGGGAATCGCGATCCTCATCTGGGCGGCGATTCTGGCCGGCTCGGTACAGCTCGTGCGGCGCACGGTCCTGCACGAAGACGAAGACACCAAGGGCGCCGCCGCGCCGTAGTCCGCGCGGCGATTATTTCAGCCGCGTCTCGCGCTCGCCGGCGTTACGGACGCTTCGCCCAATGCGGCGCCGACGTCCAGGTGGCGATGTCGAAGAGGCTCGCGGGAAGATCCACGTTCACCTTCCAGTCGCGGTATTCCTCCTTCTGTCGAGGCACTCCGCTCTGCAGCATGGTGATCTTGGACGCGAGCCACGTGCTCTCGATCGGCACGTAGCCGTCGAGGTGAATGTCGAACATCGGCAGGTTCGGCGACGCCGGGATGATCGCGCGTACGGCGACGTTGCGCTCGGCGTCGATCCAGATCTGCGGCGACGTGGTGTCCGCTGTCGACGACACGCCGATGATCCAAACGCGGCGGCCGTCGTAGCGCCCTTCGATCACGCGAGACATGTCGGTCTTCGTCGACGAGAGTTCGCGAATGGTCTGCTCGACGGGATTGAAGTAGACGCCCTCGATGAGCGGCAGAAACTCGTTTCCGTCGGCGGTCGCCGCGCCCAGCTTCCCGCCTCGCATGCGCCAGCTCGAGTCGGCGGTGTAGAGAACGCCGTTGCCGGCCGATGGGTCGCCGAAGTCGATACGCAGCTCAGTGCGTCCATTCGCGGGCTGTCGCAGACTCTCGTACCAAGTGGTGACCGTGTCGGTCCCGTTGGGACGTCGCTGGGTCGTCGTCTGCACGAAGGTGAGCGTGTGATACCACTTTCCGGCGTACGCGTCGTGCATGCGCTGAAAAACTTCGGCGCCGGACTTGGGGACGGATTGAGCGCCGACGGCGGCGAAGGCGGACAGGCAAATGGCGAAGCTGGATCGAATCACCGAGACCCCCGGTCGCGTGCGGTTGGCCGTCAGGTCGGAAATCCCAAATTCTTCCCTCTCAAACTTGGATCCGGCCATCGTGCCGTTACGACCTTTCCGCGCGTGTAGAACTTCACGCCTTCCATGCCGTGCACGTGCGCGTCGCCGAAGAGAGACGCCTTCCAGCCGCCGAACGAGTAGTACGCCATCGGCACCGGAATCGGCACGTTGATCCCGACCATCCCGACCTGAACCTCGTTCTGAAACCGGCGCGCCGCGCCGCCGTCGTTCGTGAAGATCGCGACGCCGTTCGCGTACGGATTCGAGTTCACCAGACCGATGGCCTCCTCGTACGACGAGGCGCGAACCACCGAAAGGACTGGACCGAAGATCTCATCGCGGTAGATCGTCATGTCCGGCTTCACGTGGTCGAACAGACACGGGCCGAGATAGAAGCCGCGTTCGTCGTTCACGGTCGCGCGGCCGTCGGCCACCAACGACGCGCCCGCGGCCACACCCTCGTCGACGTAGGCGCGCACGCGCTCGAGATGCTGTTTCGTCACCAGCGGTCCCATGTCGTTCTTGGGGTCGAGACCGTCGCCGACTCTGATCGCACGCATGCGTTGCGCGACGAGTGGTACGAGCCGTTCGGCTGCATCGCCCACGGCGACTGTCACGGAAATCGCCATGCATCGCTCGCCCGCTGATCCGAACGCCGCGTTCACGGCCGAATCCGCGGCGAGCTCCATGTCCGCGTCTGGCAGCACGATCATGTGATTCTTCGCGCCGCCGAGCGCTTGCACCCGCTTCCCATGCCCGGTGGCCGTCTCATAGATGCGGCGGGCGATCGGCGTCGACCCCACGAAGCTCACCGCGGCGATGCCGGGATGCTCGAGGATCCGCTCGACGGCGGCCTGGTCGCCGTTCACGACGCTGAACACACCGGCCGGAAGACCCGCTTCGCGCCACAGCTCGGCCATCATCATCGACGCCGACGGATCCTTCTCCGACGGCTTGAGGATGAACGAATTCCCCGCCGCGATCGCGACCGGGTACATCCACATCGGCACCATCACCGGGAAGTTGAACGGCGTGATACCGGCCACGACGCCGAGCGGTTGGCGAATCGAGTAGCTGTCGACATTCGTCGACACGTTCTCGGAGAATTCGCCTTTGCTGAGATGCGGAATGCCGCACGCGAACTCCACGACCTCGAGCCCGCGCTGCACTTCGCCGCGCGCATCGGCCAACACCTTGCCGTGCTCGCGGACGATGCAGCGCGTAAGCTCATCGGCATGCCGCTCGACCAACTCGCGAAACTTGAAGAGCACCGTGGCGCGCTTGCCGAGGCCGGCCCGGCCCCAGGCGACGGCCGCGCGCGCGGCGGCTTCCACGGCGCGATCGACGTCGGCAGCGCTCGCAAATCGGACGCGCGCGGCGGGAGTGCCAAGCGCGGGGTTGTAGACCAGACCAAAACGGTCCGAGCTGCCGGGAGTAGCGGCGCCGTCGATCCAGTGGTCGATGATGGGAAGCGTGGCTTCTTGAGAGGCGCTCCCTGTCGCGTCGTGCTTCATCGCGGTGGCGGTCATTCTGCTGCCCTCGTGGGTGTCACGAGGCTAGAACTTAATGCGAACTCCGCTCATGATCGTCCGGCCCGGGATGATCGTGATGTTGTCGGGCTCGCCGCTCTGGTAGTTCAGCAGATTGTCCCCGGTCACTTCGACGGAGAAGTCGCGCCGGAAGTCGTGGGAGATGCTGGCGCGCAAATGGAGTCCGCCGGTATATCGCCGCCAGAAGTTGCGGAGCTCCGGCCCCACCATCTGGTGGACCGACTCCGTTCCCGAGAGCCACGTTTGCGCGAGCGCGACTTCGTCGTAGTTGATCCAGTTGAACGCCCGCGTTCCGCCGAGCGAGGCCGTCCACGCGTCGCCGGTCCACGTCGCGCCGAAGCCTGCGGTAATTGCCGGGACTTGCAGCATCCGGTCACCCGTCTCCAAGTCGCCTGTATAGCCTGGCGCCAGCTTGCGGACTCGGCTGTCGACCGCGGCGAACGATGCGTTCATCGTGACGCGAGACAGTGTGCTCGTCGCGCCGAGCTCCCAGCCGGAGTTCGAGATCTCTCCGACGTTCTGCGCGATGTACTGCATTCGCCGGCCGGTCAGCGCGCTATCCGACGCGAACGGCACCTGCTGGATGAGTCCCGACGCGCGCTGGTCGAACCGCGTCAGCTGCACGGTGAGCGCCTGATGCAACATGAGATCGACACCGACTTCGGTGCCCGACTGTACTTCCGGACCGAGGGCCGCCTGCTCCGCGGTCTGCGGTTGCCACATCTGCCAGCGCTGCATCGTGCTCGGCGGACGGATGCCGCGCCCGTACGCGGCGCGCAGCTTCATGGTGAACGGACCGACATCGTTCACGTCCGCGATCCCGAACATCGGCAGCGTGACGAAACGGTCGCCGGGAGCGAGACGGCTGTCTTCCTCGAGTCGTACACCGCTCGTGAAGAAGAGCGTGTTGTTGATGGCCGCGTTTGCCTGCGCCGTAACGCCGGTGCTGTTCTGCCAAGTGACGAGCGGCGTAAGCACGTCTTGGCGACTGTCCTGTCCACCCGGGCCACCTGAGCTGCCTGGTCCGCGATTGCCGTACACGAACGCCGACGACGTCAGCGTGGACGCGCGGAGCGTCGCATGCTCGGCCGACAGCGTGAGCGAGCCGCGCGTCGGGTCGTCGGCGCGGAAGCGGAAAACGCGGCTCGCGCGAAGCGTGGCGCGGTCGGCGCCGCCCTGCGCCGCGCGCAACGCGGAATCGACGATGCTCGGCACGGGCGTGTAGTTCGTCTGCACGTTCGAGAGACGATATCCATCTACGCCGACGACAAACGAGTCGACCCATGCTTGGCCCGGCATGTGGAGCGCCGTCGCGCCGATCGTGTATTCCGTGACCGTCTGCGGAGAGCCGTTGCGCGTCGTGGTCGCCGGCGGGCCGCCCGGCGACGAGGACATCGGCGTCTGGACGAGCGGGCTCGAAGGAACGCCGGCTTGCTCGAAGAAGAGCCGCGCGGTCGTCGTGATGCTGCCGGTGTTGCCGACGATCCGTCCCCCGCCCGACGCCATGAGATCGCGGCTGTAACCGTTCGGCACGAACGAGCCCATCGTCGAACCGCTCACATTCAAGTCCATCGATCGCGTGCTCGTGCCCGTGACCAAGGACAGCGCGTGATCCTGCGCCATGACGCCGCGCGCGTACGAGCTCTGAGACGTGCCGACGGTCGAGCGTATCGCCGCGTGCGCGCCGTCGCCGTCTCCGCCGTCGTGGCGCGTCACGATGTTCACCACGCCGCTGATTGCGTCGGCGCCGTAGAGGGCGGCGCCCTGCGGGCCGCGAATCACTTCGATGTGATCGATCGCGCCGGGCGCGAACCGACTCAACAACAGCGGGTTCGCCACCTCGATGCCGTCGATGTAGATCTTCGGATAACTCAGTCCGAACGAGCTCGCGCCGCGGATGCTCGCGTACGAGCTCAGCATGTTCGACGGCGATTGCGCCCACGACCAAACGCCGGGCACGTAGGAGTCGAGCGCGTCGGAAATCGTGTTGGTGTTGTCGCGCGCGAGCGTGCGCCCGTTGAGAACGTCGAGACCGACCGCCAGCTCTTTCGCCGGCGTGCCTCCTCCGGCGGTCCCCGTCACGACGACGCGATCGAGGACGCCGAGCGTTGGCGCCATTCCGGGTCCGTCGGCACGCGCTGGACGCATGCGCGGTGAAAGCACCACTTGGTCGGCGCCGACCACCACCGCGGCGACGTTGGTTCCGCTGAGGAGATCAGCGAGAACCCGACCGGCCGGCGAGGCGTCGGCGGAGACGCACACCGCTCGGTCGAGCGGAACCTGCTCGGCGCTGTAGGAAAGGCGAATTCTCGCCGCCGTCGCCACGCGATCGAGCGCGTCGCGCAAAGAGAGATTTGCGCCGCGCACGGTGATCGCGCGGTCCAGCGGCGGCGACCACTCCGCGTTGCCTGAGCTCGCGGAATCGGCGGTCTGCGCGGAACACACGTGCGGCTGGGCCGCCAATGCACGCGAAAGCGCGAGCGCCATTGCGGCGCTCGCGCCAACGCTGCAGAACCGCCGGAGGGTCGATCTCACCGGGTCGGTGGCGCACTCCGGCCGGTCACGACGACCGCCGAGTCGCCCTGCCGTTCGATTTTTACTCCCAGCGAAAGCTCGACCACGTGAAGCACCTGATCGACGGGTTGATTCGTGAAGAACTGCGCCGTGACGTGTTGCGACAACAACGAGGGGTCGCTGACGTGCAGGCGTATGCCGTACCATCGATGGATTTCTGCCGCTACCCGAGACAACTGAGCGTCGCGGAAGACGAGCTTGCCCGTCGTCCAGGCTACGTCGTCGTCGGGTGAGGGCGCGCGCTCCGTGCTGGTACGCCCGGCGTCGTCGATTGATCCACGTTCCCCGGCAGCAAGAAGGACGCCCGTGCCGGATGAAGAATCCACAGCGCGAAGCCGCACGCTTCCGCTTACAACCGTCACGACGGTCGCGTTGGCGTCGTCGCTCTCGACCATGAACGTCGTGCCGACGTCCTGGATGACGGCCGTTCCGACGCGGACCGCGAACGGGCTGGCCGCGTTGTGCTGGACGTCGAAGAACGCGTCGCCGTGCAGCTCGACGGAACGCGATCCGTTGCCGAAATCCGGTGGTACCGTCAGGCGGCTGTCCGGCCCGAGCACGACCCGTGAGCCGTCGGACAGGGTGATCGAATCCCGCTTGCCGACCGTCGTCGTAAAGGACTGGGAGGCGACCGTCGTCACCGATCCGCTCGGCGAGGTGCCCCGCCGCGAGATGACGAGGAACGCGACGACCGCCGCGGCCGCGAGCAGCGCCGCCGATCCCAGAGGTTGCCAGCGACGCTTGGCCCGGGGCGCGCTCAGCGAGAGAGGGGCTCGCGCGGGCTCTCCCATTCGCGAGTGGACCCTGGCCAGCGCGGCCTCGACGTCGATCCCAGCCGCGTCGCTGGGGGTTGCCGATGTGACTTCCGTGAGTCGCTCCAGCAACGCACGCTCGGCGGGGTTCGCGTCCAGCCATTTGCTGACCTGCGACATTTCGTCCGCCGAGCCTTCACCCGCAACGAAGCGGCCGAGCGTGTCCCAATCCGGGACCGAGTCGGGCGCAGGCGGGCCGGACGGCCGGGGGAGGGAGGCGTCGTCGGTCATGCCCTTTCGACACGTCGGAGAACGTATACCCTTATGCGAATCATGACCCCTGATGGCCCTCCGCCTGATCGGGGATTATACGGAACCCGCGCGCCCGGGGACAACCGTCGCATCGCTGGAATCGCCCTGGAGAGCTCGGACCCCGTATCGGCATGGATGATCGCGAATTACTAGACCGCCTGAAGGACGGCGACCAAGCGGCCTTCGACGCGATCTTTCGAACGCACTACGCGGCCCTCGTGATCCTGGCGCAGAGCCTTCTGCACGACCGAAGCGCCAGCGAGGACGTCGTCCAGGAAGTGATGCTGGAGCTGTGGCGCCGTCGAACGACGGTGACCATCCAGGAGTCGCTGCGCGCGTATCTCGTTCGTTCGACCCGCAATCGCGCGCTGAATCAGATCAGGCACGCGAACGTCCAAAAGCGCGCCGAACCACACCTCATTGGCGAAGAAAGCATCGCCGCCGCCGGTGCGTCTGGGCTCGTCGCCGGCGAATTGCGCGACGCGATCACCGCCGCCGTCGCCGAGCTGCCGCCGGCGTGTCGCGAAGTGTTTCGCCTGAGTCGAGAACAAGGACTCCGCTATGCCGAGATCGCGAAGACGCTCGGCATTTCCATCAAGACCGTCGAATCGCAGATGGGAAAAGCGCTGAAACATCTGCGCACGCGCCTGGCGGCGTGGTTGCCCGAGACGACCGCGATCTAACGTCGGCTTTCGGCGGTTCGGGTCCGAATTTCGTTTTTTTAGTTAACGCCGCGCCGGTCCCGACGACAAACTCAGGGTGGCGGACGACCTCCGTGTCTGCCTTTGGACTCGAACAGGACCTGAGACATGAAAAAAATTGTCACACTCACCTGCGCCGCCGCGTGCGCGGCTCTCGTCGCGGCGTGTAACGAATCGAGCGCGCCAAACGGAAGCACAGCGCTGCTGGACGCGTCGTCGGCGTTCACGACGGTACCTTCCGGTTTCTCCGACTTGAGCAGCAGCTTCGCGGCGTCGGAAGGCGACGGACCGTTCCAGCCTTCCTTCGACGGAAGAGGGCCCGGTGGCCCAGGCGGCCGCTGGATGTTCGGGCACGGACCGGGGTTCGGCATCGGCTTCATGGGCGGCCTCGGTGGTCCGTTCCTCGGCCTCGGCTTAGCGGACTTCTTCCGTGACGGTTCGTGCGCGTTCTCCAGCAGCACGGGCGTCGTGACCTGCGGAAATCAGACGCGCAACGGGCTGACCATTACTCATACGTTCAAGTACACGGACGCCGGCGGGAACCCGCAATCGAAGATCGACACGACGACGAACACGATCGTCAGCACGGTGTCGGTCACGGGCAAAGTGACGCGCCGCGACAGCGTGACGAGCGACATCAACGAGTCGAGCAGCCAGACCGTCACAGGTCTCGCGAAAGGAAGCACTCAACGGAAGGTCGACGGCGTGTCGGCCGGCTCCGAGAACACGTCCGGTACGTCGTCTATGGGTGCGTTCACCGCGCAGCGCACCGCGGGTGACACGATCACCGGCCTCGTGATTCCCGTTGGTTCAGCGGCTTTGGGTCATCCGCCGTATCCAGGTGCGGGAACGATCATTCGCTCGATGAAAGTCACCGTGACGGTCACCGGCCAATCGCCGGCGACGTCGACACGGCGTGAAGTCATCACGTACGATGGCTCCGCGACGGCGAAGGTCGTGATCACGGAAGACGGCAACACGCAGAATTGCACGCTGCCGCTGCCGTTCGGCCGTTTGAGTTGTCAGTAATTCTTTACGCGGGGAGACACCAACGCAGGTGTCATAGCAGGTGTACTGATCATCGCTGGACAATCTGCAGTACGCTTTCGTTGAGGTTGCGTTGACTCGGGTGGGGGTCGGCCTGATCTCCGAAAGCACAATCAGCGGGGTGGCGCCGGGTATTCGACGGCTTCCATCCCGCTGATCTTTTTGGGGTGGGCCGTTGGACCGGTAGACCGCGAAAAAAAACGCCGAGCGAAATCACACCTGGCAGCAATCGGGCGCGCGAGCGATTGTTTGCGCCGTGAGCGAGCCCAACCGGCCCACGCAGTCTCTCATCCGGATGCTCGGCCTGACCTTCGGTCTGGCCGTGACCGTCGGAAACACGATCGGCGCAGGAATCCTGCGCACGCCGGGCGAGATCGCGGGCTATCTGCCCAATTCATTCGCGTTCGTCGGCATTTGGGTGATCGGCGGACTGTACGCGCTGCTCGGCGCGAACGCGCTCGCCGAGCTCGGAACGATGATGCCGCGCAGCGGAGGGCAGTACGTCTTCGCGCACGACATCTTCGGTGACTATGTCGGTTTCGTCGTCGGCTGGATGGACTGGATCTCGACATGCGCGTCGACCGCGGCGATCGCCACGGTGATCGGCGAGTCGGCGGTGCGTCTCGCCGGCGCGTCCTCCGGCGTCGCGGCTGTCGCCATGCTGGTGGTCGCGGCGTTCACGTTCCTGCTGTTCGGCGGAACGAAACGCGGCGATCGCGTGCAGCAACTCACGAGCCTATTGAAGTCGGGCGTCCTCATCGGGCTCGTGATCGCGTGTTTCGCGTTCGGCGGACGCACTGTTCCGCCGAGCACCGCCGCAGCGACGACGGGAGCGGGGGGCGCGATCGGCTTCGCCGGTTTTCTTCTCGCCGCGCAGTCGGTGATCTACGCGTACGACGGATGGAACGGTCCGATCTATTTCTCGGAAGAGCTCCACGATCCGGCGCGACAAATTCCGCGAGGCATGTTTTACGGGCTGGCCGGCGTCGCGACGATCTATCTGCTCATCAACCTCGCGTTCCTCCATGCCGTTCCGCTCTCGGCGCTGGCGGGTTCGAAGCTCGCGGCCGGAACGGTGGCGAACGCGATCTTCGGCGCGGCGGGTGAACGGATCGTACAGGTGCTCGTCGTGCTCTCGCTGCCGAGCGCGGTCAACGCCTGCACACTGATGGCGTCGCGCACCCTGTTCTCGATGAGCCGTGACGGCGTCGGCATTCCCGTCGCCGCGAGAGTTAGTCCCCGAGGCACGCCAATCGTTTCGTTGGGCGCGACGGGGCTGGTGACGCTCGCGTTTCTCGCGACCGGGACGTTCGAGACCATGATCGCCATCGCGGCGTTCTTCTTCGTCGCCAACTACGCGACGTCGTTTCTCGGCCTCATTCGCCTGCGGCTTCGCGAACCGAACCGCGCGAGACCGTACCGTACGTTCGGTTACCCGTGGACGACGGTTCTCGTGCTGCTCGGTTCGCTGGCATTCCTGATCAGCGCCGTCGTCGCCGACCGCCGCAACAGCCTGTTTGCGCTGGGGATTCTCGTGGTGAGCTATCCCGTTTTCCGACTCACCCGCCCCCGCGCCGCCACCCTTGTTACCGCCGAGTAGCTTTCCGTGGATACGTCGAAGCACCTGAGTCAGGAGCGACCCATGATCAAGCGAGACAAAGAGCTCATCGTCGTCGGCGACCGTGTCCTCGTGCGCGTCGAGGAAGGCGAGGAGCGGACGACCGTCGGCTTGTACCTGCCACCGACCGCGATCGACAATCAGGCGGTGCAGGGTGGGAAGATCGTAGCGACTGGCCCCGGTCTACCGATGCCGAGCCCCGATTCGTTCTCCGACGAGCCGTGGCAGGCGCCCGGCGAGCGTGCGACGCGGTTCGTGCCGATGCAGGCCCGCACCGGCGACTACGCGCTCTTTTTCCGCAAAGCGGCGGTCGAGATCACCTTCGAGGGCGAGCGATATCTGGTTGTCCCCCAAGCGGCGATCCTCGCGCTCGTCCGCGACGAGTGACCACGCCGGTCGCTCGGCTGTCCATCCCGTGAATTCAACTCAGTGACTTCTATGCGGCTTCCTCAACAGATGTACGACGAGCGGCTCGTGACGCCGATGCGGCAAGAGCTCACCCGGCTGGGCGTGAAGGAACTGCGCACGGTCGACGAAGTAGACCGCGAGCTTCAGGACGCCAGCGGCACGACATTGGTGGTCGTGAACTCCGTGTGCGGCTGCTCCGCGCGTATGGCGCGTCCCGCCGTCGCGATCGCGCTCGAGAATCCGATCAAACCGGAAAAGCTCACCACCGTGTTCGCCGGCCAAGACGCCGACGCCACGCACCGCGCCCGCGAATACTTCACCGGCTACCCACCCTCGTCCCCGCAGATCGCGCTGTTCAAGGACGGCGATCTCGTGTTCATGCTCGAGCGCTGGCAGATCGAAGGCCGCCCCGCAGAAGAGATCGCGCACGATCTCGTGAACGCGTTCAATCGATATTGCGCCGCGTAGATCAACAGCAGGGCAACTGCTCACCGCTGAGTCGCAGAGAACGCAGAGGGACGCAGAGGAAAAGCGGCATGATCGCGCGACGAGCCGGGGCTTGGTGAAAGCCGCTCGGGGTACCCGTCGTGAAGACTACGTCTCCACGGCACGCATAGCTCCTCGAGCGGCAGTCCCCAAAAATCCGGCGCGTTGGGCGCCGGCTCGAACTTGGCCTGTCCTCTGCGAAACTCTGCGTCCTCCGCGTCTCTGCGGTAGGTAGTTCAGCAGAGCACCCCGATAGAGGGGCCGCCGTCGCTAAGGCTTTCCGGACCCTGGTTCGAGATTTCTAATCCAGATGTTCCGGAACCGGACGGGATTCCCGTGATCCTGAAGGCCTAGGGGCAGCGCGTCGGGATGCGCGTGGTAGGGCGGGCGGTGTTGATGGGCCGTGGGGCCGGTGAGGCTCACGTTGTCCTGCGCGAGGAGACCGTTGAAGAACACGGTCACGCGCGCCGCGCTCACGAGACGGCCTTGGGCGTCGAAGTGCGGGCGATGCCAGATGATGTCGTACGACTGCCAGTCTCCGGGCGGACGGCTCGCGTTCACGAGCGGCGGATACTGACCGTACACGGCCCCTGCCTGTCCGTCGGCGTAGGTGATGTTGTTGTACGAGTCGAGCACCTGGACCTCGTACGTGCCCATCAAAAAGACGCCGCTGTTGCCGCGCTCCTGGCCTTCGCCTTTTGCGGGCGTCGGGGCGCGCCACTCGATGTGGAGTTGGCAGTCGCCGAATGCATCGCGCGTTTCGATTCCGCCCGTGCCAGCGGCGACCTCCATCGCGCCGTCGACGATTTTCCATTTGGCCGGGCCGTGCGTGCTGTCCGACGACCGCCACTTGGCGAGCGACTTTCCGTCGAAGAGAACGATCGCGTCCGACGGAGGCGGGGCCGACTCGAAGGCCCCCGGCTTGACGACCGGGGGCCTCGGGCGGTCCATCGAGTGTTGCGGCCACTGCTGCGACACCTGCGCGCCGGCGGACATGGATGCAATCAGCAACAGCGCGACAGCGGCCCGCGTCATCGTTTTACGACTTGTGACTCAGCGAGTAGACGTACGCGGCGACGGCTTTGACTTGATCGTCGGTGAGCGGCGTTTGTCCGCCGCCCCTGGGCCGCATCTGAAGCGTGTGCGTCTTGTCCTTGATCGAGTCGGCCGGTACGCCGCTCATGATGACGTTCACGAAGTCCTGGTACGTGCCCGAGCCCTTGATGTGCAGGAACGTGGGCCCCAGGAGACTCGGTCCGTTCTGGCGGCCCTTTGCGTCGGCGCCGTGGCAGCGCTGGCAGGTCGCCGCGTGGTAAATCGAGTCACCGAGGGTGATCAACGCCGGGGTGACCGCGGCTGACGCGGAGGCCGCGGGGGCCGCGGCCATCGTCGTGGGACGCGAGGCCGGAGACGCCGCGGCGGGGGCCGGAGCGGAAGACGTCGCACCGCCGCCGCCGGACGAACAGGCGGCAATCGCTGTCACAGCGACGACGAACGACGCCGATCGAAGGAAAAGGCTGTGATTCATGGCTCAATCAGGGAGAAGGGAGTCATCGAAACGCCACCACGGCATCAACGTACGACCCCGCGCGAGCGCTGTCCACGAACGAACTCCAGCGCCGCCCGGATCGTTTTTCGCCCGATTTCCCTGCGAAAGCCGCGCCTCCGCCGCCCGAACCGCGACCCTCGTCAGTGCGGCGTGATCACACGCTCGGGGACACGCCGGCTCCCGGAGCGCTCCGCCAGCGTGAGCGCGGTGAAACGCTGGGCTTCCGAGATCCGCTCCACCTCGATCGCGATGGCGTCCACCGCTTGAACGAGGTGCGTGACGTCCTCACGCACGGCGTCGGGGTTCTCCTGTGCGAGCCGCATGCGGAGCACGCGCTCCCGCGATCGCAGCCAGAGCACGCCGAGCACCAGCGTCGACGTCGACAAGACGCCGGTGGCAACGAGCAGAAAGTTGATAAGATCGTTGTCGTTGAACATGGAATCGTCCGAGTCCGTGGTGGCGCGCCGATGGTCCGCTCGGAACCACTACGCAGCGCGCCCGCCGCGGGTTGCGGCGGGCCCACTCACAGTCAGACCGGGCCGGCGGGAATCACACCCACACTCGGCGCCGTTGGCCCTCACGGTCCCGGCTTTCGGCCCATGGGATGATCGTGCGGCGGCGCCGTGCTCCTGTACCCTCGAGCTCGACCCGGACGGCGCGCGGCTAACGCCCATACGCGCCGGTCATCGGACTTCTGAATTGTTAAACGAAGGCTCGGCCAGGCAGCGGACGCGTGCCGGGTAGGGGAGTCGCGTGTCCAGCTACCCGAGCGTCATGCCTGGTCGGCCGTTCGTTGCATTGTTCCCATCAAGACGTTCCTCCTGTTGAGCCGAACCCAATCCCTCAAAACGAAACCGCCCCGCCGTGCGCGCTGCGCAGGCGGGGCGGAGGTGCTTGCCCGAGTCGGATCGGAGTGCTCTATCGCGCAAGGACTCCGGTCCAACCGCCTGCATGAGATGTGATTCGCTGCGAGTCGACGGTGTAAGCCACGTCTTCGACTCGCGGCAACCGACCGGTGTTCGCCGGCGAGCGCCAATCGCTGGCGAGCGCGGCAAAGCCGGATGGGCGCGTGACGGCGACGTCACGAATCGCGGGTTGATTCATCGAAGACCGTGGGTGATTGAGGTTGGGAAAACAAAAAGTCGCGCCGCCGATGTTCAGAGCGATGCTTTTGCATCGATCAGGCCGCTCGCCATGCCGGAGCATGTGAACGACGAACCACCATCGGGACGCGACTCCCTCAAGCCATTCTAATATGCGAATGCCGGAGCTGTCAAGCGTTCGCCGGCACGCTATGCGGAGCCCGGCTCGTCGCAGACGATTCCTGTGACAGGGATCACGTCGAACTGACCCGACGCACCGTTCGCGCGCCAGGCCTGCCGGATCGCCGTCAACTGCCTGGTCGAGTCGACAGTAGCGCTCTGGCTGGTGACCACGATCGCGACGACGCGCGGGTCCAGCTTGCCGTCCGCGCTGCACGACGACATCACGAGGCGCTCGTCCCGCGCCAGGGGCGGAACTCTGAGCTCGGCCCTCACGATGCGCGTCGGACGTCCGCGCTGCGACACCGCGACGATGGAGTCGAGCCAGACCATCTGGCCGCGCGGCGTCCGCACGAGATCGAGATCGAAGCCGACCGTATTCGATCCCGGCGTGACAGGAATCAACGACCCCGAGACGAACGTGAACTTCGCCGGCAGCGAGTCGTAGCGAATCCCGACGTAGTTCTTCGCCGAGCTGAACTCGGCCGGGGTCACGACCGTGCCTGCGGCACTCGCGCCCGAATCACTCTTGCTCGCCTCGCCGGCCGAGCAGGCCGCGACCGCGACGACCAGCAACACAGCGTATCTCATCGCAACGGTTCTCCCCGCACGCCGCCCTCCGCTCACGTTTCCGCCTGCCTTGGTCAGCTTCTCGTCTTCGCGTAGAGATGCTGATCCATGATGCGTCCGTCCTTGACCGCGCTGCGCCGCATCGTGCCTTCACGTTGATATCCCGCTTTTTCGAGCGCTCGGCAAGACGCGACGTTCGTCGTGAACGGCACCGCGAACACGCGCTCGAGGCGCCGCCGCGTGAATGCGTAGTCGGTCACGAGCCGGATCGCGGACGTCGCCACGCCGCGCCCCCAGACCGATTCGCCGATCCAGTAGCCGATTTCCGCACCGATGCGCTCAACGTCGGCGCCGGGATGCAGGCTGATGCCGCCCACCGCTTCGCCATCGACTTCGATGGCGAAGCTCGGCTCGTCGCTGCCGCTCAGCAATCGAGCGATGTATTCCGCCGCATGCGCTTCCTTGTACGGATGCGGAAAGCGATCGCGCAAGTTCTCCCAAATACGCCGGTTGTTCCCGTGGCGCGCCAGGCTCGGAGCATCCTCGGGCCGATACGTACGCACCACGCACTCGCGCGATCGCAGATCGATCATGAGGTCAACCGTGACCGCCCGGAGGATCGGCCGTGCAGCACCCGAAAGCGCAACCGAACCAGGCTGGGGGGCCGAGATCGCCCTGCATCATGGCGGCGGCTCGCCGCGAAAACGACGCCGGGCGAAGGTTGTCTGCTTGCTCGCAGGTCTTGAAGTCGGCGTGCGGGCCGCGTTGGAAGGCGTGCTTCGGGCACTCACGCAGCGTTCCAGACGAGATCATGTGATGCGTGCGCGAGCCCGCCGTCGTCGTGAGCTCCTCGAAGCGCCACGTCGCACTCGCGCTGTTCGGCACTGGCAGGATGATGAGATAACTCTCATATTGCGTCCCGGGCCGCGTGTTGTACATCGAATCCGCGAATTGGCCGACGTTGATGGCCCGCATCGCGAGCACGCCGTTGGGCGGCAGGGTGGCCGCGCTCAACGAATCGTCGCCGACGATTCCATCGACTTGGATGCGAGTGGAATCCCGCGGGTTCGGACCGCGGCAGCCCGCTCGACCGCGACAACGCCGGCCGTGCGTTCCGCCGCCTCCATACTGGAGTTGACGCGTGAGCGCATAGAACTCGTCGCCCGTGTACTGGTCGATCGGCTTCGTGAGCGTGCCCGGCGGCGGAGCCGGCGCAGCGGCGGCCGCTGTAGCACCGGGTGGTGCCGCCGCGGTCGATTCGCCCTTGGCTTTCTCGCTTCCTTTGCCGCACGCGACGGCGAGTGCGACGACACATCCGGCTGCCAACGATTGCGCGACGGTCCTGCCGAGTTGCAGCGTCACTCTGGCTCCTTGCGTGGAAGTTCTACGCTCCGTCGTCGACGCAGCGACGGCGGCCCGCGGCGGACTGCGAGTGCGGTGGGCGGACGCCGTCCGCCGCGTCCGCTAATACGAATTATCGTAAGGGAGATGCGAGCGAGCGCAAGCGCTCGACGATCGGAGCCAGTGACGCGTCGGCATGGCGCCAGACGATGAGTGCCTGTCGCGCCCGGAGCCGTTGCTCCGCCGTGTCGTGGGTCGCCCGGGCCAATTCAGCGCGCAGGAGAAACGCTCGGCCAATCGCCGCCGACTGTGCCTCCTCTCGCACGGCGAACTGCGATAACGTCGGCAATGCGCGGAGCACACGATCGAGTTGTCGAATCGCGCTGGCCGTATCACCGATCGCCGCCCGCACGTTGGCCTCTTGCAGCACGTAGTCGAGCGCGATCTCACCGGGCAGGGATACCCGTCGCACAGTCTCAATCGAATCCAGGATCGCAGCCGCGCGACGCCGGTCGCCCCGCACGGCGGCTCGCTGCGCGAGGTCGAGCGGCAATTCCGCATGCAGCCCATCGAACGCACGAGCGCCGAAACACGGATAGGCGAGCGACATGGATCGCGTGATCAACTCGCGCCGGAATTGGGGGCGCCTTATCGGCTCACTATAGCTCTCGAGCAACGTGTCGAGCTGCCGCCGAAGACCCAAGAGCGAATCATCACAAACGCCCGCGGCTGCGCGCGCGAACAGGCGGCTCGACAGTGAGGTCAGCGGCGGGGCGATTCCTCGAACTGCGTTTGAGGAGCTGAATGTGACGGCCCGAAGCTCGGCCTCCCGCGCGATACGCCCTGTGAGCGCGGCGAGTCCAACGAGCCGGGATGCCTGCTCGCGCGTCGGGTTCGTCGCGACAGCCGCCAGTAGGGAGTCGGCGAGATCGAGCGCCGCGTCGAGCTCGCCGCGCTTGATGTGAACCCGCACGTGGGCGGAGCCGAGACGCAGCCGATCGTCGGGCGTTCGCGCCAGCGACCTCGCGCGGCGCAAGGCGCCATCGGCTCCCTCATCGTCGCTGGCCAGTTCACCGCGCGCTTCCAACCCGGCGGCCAGGGCCTCGAAGGATTCCGGATTGTTCGGGAACGACACCGTCCAGCGGCGCGCCGCCGCCACCAGTGTGTCCCGATTGCGGCGGAGTGCCTCGGGGAGCGAGGGGGATAGAACCGCGGATTTTCCCGCGACGATCTCATCGAACGGATACGGAACGAAGGCAACCGAGTCGCCGTCGGCCGACGGATGCGCGCCGTAGAATTGGCGCGTTCCGTCCGCCGCGCGTCCGAGGCGAATCTGAGCCGGCGTGATTGGCAGAAGACTTGAAAGCATCCCGTACCTGAGCGCACGGTTCGTGGCAGGTGCCAGGGTCGCTGCTCTCACGTAAGCGTTCGCGGCCGCCGCCCAGCTCGTCCGAAAGCGCAAACCCGATGGGCTCTTCGCGTCCCGCACGACGGCAGAGTCGAGCGCCTGACAGTCGCCGAGGCCGTACCAGGCAAGCGCGTCGAGCGAGTCGGCGGCCCGCAAACGATCGAAGCTCGCGCAGGCGTTTTGAAACGCCCCCCTGCCAAGCGCGATCAATCCTTCCGCATAGAGCGAATCGCGACCATGGAGGCTCGCGACCTGCTTGCCCAAGTTCGCGGCGGCGAGCGCGAAGGCTTCCGTCCCAACTTGGCGGCCGAGCTCCAGATCTTGAACCGTCTTCATTTCGGCGAGGGCAGCCGCGCGCGCGTTCGCCGCGGCTCGACTTTTCGCGACCGCTGTTCGAATGGGCGGCGCGGCGAGAGCGGAAACCGTCAGCGCCAATGCCACCGCGCCCGCCCAGATGAACGGACGGCGCATGCCGCGCGCCCCCTTCCGCGCCAAGCGGCGCCGCGCCGCCGAGCGGCCGGTCGAAATCTCGAGCCGCGCCTCCTCGATCGCCGACGCCAGCTCATGAGCACTTTGGAAACGCTCGTCGCGCTTCATCGCGAGCGCGTGCGTCAACAACGTGTCCACCAGCGCCGGAACGTCGGCGCGATACTCCCGCACCGGGGCCGGCGGTTCGGTGAGCCGCTTTTGCAGCAGCTCGCGCGGCGTCTTGCCCGAGAACGCGTGCCGCCCGGCGAGCATCTCGTACAGCACGCACGCCAACGAATACACGTCGCTGCGGCCGTCGAATTCACCGTCGCTCAACTGCTCTGGGCTCATGTACGCCGGCGTGCCGACCACCATGCCGTGCGCGGTCACGCGGACGTCGATCTCTTCCATCGCGCGGGCGAGCCCGAAATCGGCGAGGCACGCATGCTCGTGGTAGAAGAGAATGTTCTCCGGCTTGATGTCGCGGTGGACGATGCCGCGGTCGTGCGCGAACGCGATCGCCACGGCCACCTCGTGCGCGTAGCGCAGCGCTTCGTCGACCGGCAGACGCGGTTCCTTGTCGAGCCGCTGGCGCAGCGACCCGCCGTCGACGAACGGCATCACGAAGTACAGCCGCCCGGCCGCGATTCCCGAGTCGTACGTCGGCAGGATGTGCGGGTGCTGCATGCCCGCCGACACTTCGATCTCGCGCAGGAAACGCTCGCCGGCGACCGCGCTCACGTCGGGATTGAGTGCCTTGACGGCGACGGCGCGGTGGTGCCTCAGGTCGCGCGCGTAGTAGACGATCGCCGATGCGCCCCGCCCGGCCTCGCGAATGATCTCGTATCGGTCGCGCAGCGCCTCGACAAGATCCGGCGGCCCGTCAGGGGGGGGGCTTTTTGGAGCGTTCGAATCGGTGGGCGACGCGGACACGAGCGAGGGCCAGGGTTGACCCAGAAGCTTGCGTCGACCTCATCCTGTTGTCCAGCGAACCCGGCCGCCAAGCCGGGCGATTTTTCAGCGCTGGCGCGTGGCCGCGCGGTCGATCGCCGCCTGGCGCTTCATCGCGATTCTCCAATCCACCGACGGCGCCACGTCCTCATCCGTCAGCTCGAGGCTGAGCCGCGCCCGTTCGACCACCGGCGCGCCGAGATCCGCGGCCAACGAGAGCCCGAACTCGAGCTCCGCTCGGCGGCAAATGCGCTCCTCGCGGGCCGGGTCCTTCGATTCGGGGCGGACGCCCATGCCGTGCACGCGCGCGTGAATCCCTTCGTGGAGTATCGAAGCAGCGACCGGCGCCGGCGAAATGTCTCGCCGCGCAAGAAACGTCAGCTCCGTCATGCACTCGCGGGTGTGCGGAAAGAAAGCGCCGCGGCACGGATAGCGAATCACGAGAAAGCGCGAGAGATCCCGCCGCATGTGCGCGAGCCGCCAGGGCTGCGTTTGTTCGATCAGCGCGAGCGCTTCGTCGAGCCGCTCGAGAACAGCGCCGGTCTCGATGTCCTGGCGCGTGTTGTCGACGAACACGGCGAACCCGCGAATGCGACGCGTCTCGCCGCCGCCGGCTGTCGCCGGGGCGCCGATGCCCCCCAGAGTTTGTCGCAACCGTCGGAGAAAGTTCATCTGGAAACTGGAACGCGAAATCCGCGCCGTGTCCAGCCCGGGGAATCCCTCAGGCGAACTTCACGAAGCGCAGGGCGACGGAGTCAATGCAATATCGGAGCCCGGTCGGCTTGGGCCCGTCATCGAAGAGATCTCCGAGGTGGGCGTCACAACGTCGACACGTTACGTCACTTTCCGTGTAACCGTGGCTCGGCGCGCCGTGACGCACGTTTTGCTCGGCGATCGGCTGCCAGAAACTCGGCCAACCGGTGCCCGAATCAAACTTGACCGCCGACGCGAACAGCGCGGTGCCGCAGCACACGCACCTGAACATCCCGCGATCGTGGAGGTCCCAGTACGGGCCGGTGAATGCCCGTTCGGTGCCGTGCTGACGCGTGATCTGGTACGAGATCGGAGTCAGCTGGCTCCGCCATTCGGCGTCGGACTTCACGACCTTGGGCACCCGGAGCGTCCCCTGGCGAACGCCGGCGTCGTTGAAGTCCACGATCTCGACCTCTTCGAGCGGCGGGCGGCGCAGCGCGGCCAACACGGGAAACGCGGCGAACGCCGCCCTGAAGAAGTCGCGGCGCGTGGAGTTCGATGCCATGTCTTTTCCCCCCTTTCGCTGACCTGAATCGAGTCAGTCGTATCCGACGTGTTTCGCGGCGGAGTCGGCGGCGGCGAGCATCGCCGTCGCGTTCACGAAACGGTCCGACGGGTGCAGCGCGATCGAGCGGCGCAGCACGCCGATCACTTCGTCAGGAAGCTTCGGCGGCAGCGGCGTGAGGTCGATCGGAAGCAGCGGCGCGTGCTTCTTCATCGCGTCGCGGAGACCGTTCGGAAACGGCGGTCGGCCAGACAGCATCTCGTACAGCACGCAGCCGAGCGAGAAGAGATCGGAGCGCGCGTCTTCGACGACTCGCGCGGTGAGCCGCTCCGGGCTCGTGTATTCGGGCGTGCCCATGATGTACCTGGGCTTCTCGTGGCCGAGATCGGCCTGATTGAAGCTCGGCGCCCGCGCGATTCCAAAGTCGAGAAGCCAGACACCCGTCGGCGACAACATCAGGTTGTCCGGCTTCACGTCGCGGTGGATGATGCCGTTCTCGTGCACGTGCGCGAGCGCGTCCGCCACGTCGCGCGTGAAGAGCAACGCGTCACGCACGGAGATGTGATCCTTGCGCTTGAGACGCGATCGGAGGGATTCCCCGTCGACAAACGGCATCGTGTAGTACAGCGATCCGCTCACGTCGCCGGCCGACAGGACGGCCGGAATTCGCGGATGGTTGAGCTTTTGAAGGACCTGCATCTCGAGCAGGAACCGCTCCTCGAGCTCGAGACGTTCCGGGCCCGACGCGCCGCTGAGGCGGTCGACCATCACCTTGATGGCGATGCGCTCGCGGGTGTCCGGCCGTCGAGCCGAGTAGATCCGCGACATCCCCCCCTTGGCGACCTCGCCTTCGATAGCGAAGCCGTTCCCCAGGCGAAGCTCCAGGGAAGCGACCAGACTGAGGATTGAGGCGGGAGAGGACATTTCGAGGCTGACGAATCTGTATGTAACTAGGACGATTTACTATAGCGCACTGCTACCGTCGACCCCAGGATCGAACGGCCAAGGAATTGGCATGATTCGTCCTTGAGCGCTACGTAGTTGTGGAACGGTCTTGCGGTCTGCATCGCTGTTGTGTATACAATACCGCCGCACCCACCCGTGCTGGGGTTCTGCCCCATGAAGACGTTCGTCGTGCTGTGCGCCGCGGCCATGAGCGCCATCGTCGCATCGACTAACGCGACCGCGCAAGCGGTGTCCCACTCGTCTGCCTCGGCCATACCCAGGACCCTGCCCGTCCGCGGCGTGGCCTATGACAGCATCCGGCGACAGCCTCTCCGAGACGCCTTTGTCAGTATTCTCGGCACCGGGGCCGGCGCGCGAAACACCACCACCGATTCTGACGGGCGTTTCTACTTCGACAGCATTCCGCCCGGCGACTACACGTTCGCCATTCAGCACGCCGTGCTCGATTCGCTCGGCCTTTCCGGGGTTTCGCGTAAGGCGACCGTCGGGAACGAGGATGAGGAGGTCCGCTTGGGCGTCCCCTCCTTCGCGACGCTGTGGCGGATCGAGTGCCGCGGCCTCCGGGTGCCCAAGGACAGCGGCTTCGTGTTCGGCACGGTGCGCGACGCGACGACCATGCGCCCGCTCGCTCACGCAAAGGTGGAGGTCACGTGGGTCGAGTTGAGGGCCAAGTCGGGCCACGTCGTAGGTCGGCGCTGGACGGCCGAGGGATTCGCGGATGACTCGGGCAACTACAGCGTCTGCGACATCCCCATTTGGGAAGCGATGTCCATTCGAGCCTCGGGCACGAGCGCCAAGGACTCTACATCGAGCGGTGAAATCGAGCTGGCGCCGAGGGCGGGGCGGATCGAGCGCCGCGACCTGCTGGTGGGACCGACCGACTCCGTGGCGTCGCACGTCGGCACCGTCAGTGGAATCGTGACCAACGTGAATGGTGAACCGTTCGGCGCCGCGCGCGTTTCGATGCCGGGACTCCGCGAAGTCAGGAGCGACGCGGACGGCCGCTTCGTGCTCCACGACGTTCCGATCGGCACACAGCAGATCGAAGTGCTCTCGGTCGGCGTATCGCCCGTCTCGCAGACCATCGACGTCATGCCGCACGACACGACGCGCGTCGCCCTGCAGTTCGGGCGGCCGATCGTTCTCAAGGGGATGCGAACGACGGCGACGCCCGGTGTGCATGTGATGGCGCAGGAGTTCGACGCGCGGCGAAAGGGCGGGGCCGGCTACATGCTCGACTCCACGTCGATCGCGCACTATCCCGATTTCATCAACGTGTTCAACGACGTGCCGGGCATCCGGATGGTGCGGCGCCTCGGTCAGGTGGCGCTCACCACCACGAACGACAAGGGCGTGGCCTGTTCGCCGACGTTGCTCATGGACGGAATCGAAACATCGGGCAACGCACTGTCGGACCTCCAGTCCCACGAGGTCGCCGCGGTCGAGGTGTACGCGCGGCCGCTGATGGTTCCCGCCGAGTTGATTCCGCCCGGCCGGCCGAACGAATGCGGAATGGTCGTCGTCTGGACGAAGTACACCTTCCGCAATCGATAGCCGTCAGCCGAACGTGCGCTCGTCCGCCGTCGGTCCGTAGATCGACGGAACCGGGACGTTCAGCAGCCGCAGATAGACGGTGAGCTGCCCGCGATGGTGCACGAGGTGGTTGATGTGCGTTCGCACCACCACGCCGCGCGGCTCGGTCGTGAGCACGCGATCGCCCATCTTGAGCGACCACGGCTCGTCGAAGGCTTGATCGCTGACCTTCGCGAGCTCGGCGCGCGCTTCACCGACGTTCTTGTCGAACTGCGCGACCAGGCTGTCCGTCGGTTGAAAGGAGTAGCCGCTCCCGCTTTTGAGATCCAGGTCGGGGTTGCGGATCGTCAGCGTGATCCAGCCCGGCATGCCGGCCACGAGCTGCGCGAGATGGCCGAGCGCGAACGACTTCTCGTGCGGCTTCCACGTGCCTTGGTCGGTGGGGACTCGCTCCAGCACCCGCCTGGTGGTCGCCATCTCCCGATCGAACTCGGCCAGCATTGATGTTCCGATGCTCATTAGAGGCTCCTGAATGCCGAAAACCGCCGGACTCCGAATTTGCCGAACGTCGAAAATTGCCGGAACGCCGAGTCTGCGGAATACCGAGACCCCGAAATCGCCGAACCTCGACTCCGCCGAAGGCCGAGAGTGCCGAACTCCGAACGTACCATCGGCCGAAACTGGGGCGAAGACCTCCCGCGGCGACACACATTGTCCAACCAACGGGACACCGCCCAGGACCGACGGCAGAGCTACGACGATGCAAGTATCAGTGGATCAATGAGTTGGCGAAGAACGGGAACCTTGGAACCCGACGTGCACTCTCGCCGGGGCGACAGAACCCTTTCCGGAGTCGCCCGTGCCTCGAGCCATCCCCTTCCGGCTGCCGCAGCTTCTCCTCGCCGGCATCGCCGCACCCGTCGTCGCGGCCTCTGCCCAACGATCCGATCTTGCCGTCACGCCCTTCGTGTCTTTTCTGCCGTCCACCGGGAGCAGCCCTCTGGCCGGGCTCGCGCTGACGCTCGGCGGGAATGGCGGCCTGGCCTTCCGGGCCAGCGGCAACTTGGCCCTTCAGGCCGCGAACAATTCAACGGCCGTCTCTACCGAGACGCGCCCGTGGGGCGCCGACGCCGACGCGATGTTTCTCTTCGGCCGGAATGACGGATCTTCGCGCTCGATCACGCCGTTCGTGTTCGCCGGCGTCGGTGTGGAGGGCGTTCAGAACGTGGCGAGCACGAAGACGCGCAACGACTGGAGCTACGGACTCGGCGCCAACGTGCCGCTGGCGCACGCGATCGATCTGTTCGGCGAAGCGCGGTGGCGGATGACCGAGTTCGTCCTACCGACTGCCTACGAGGCTCCCGCCCGCACCAACGAGCTTCGGTTCGGGCTCTCGTTCCAGGTGGGCACGGGGAACAGCGACAGCGGCCCGCCGCGTGGTCGTCGGCGCTAGCGGTACTTGCAGGGTGAAGTGAGGGTGCTCATGATCCGGCGTCCAATCCCCCGAGATCATGAGCACCCTCACTCGCATTCTAAGGCCTCGCGCGGCGGTTTCCGTCGCGACTATTTCGACTCTTCTCGCCCTGGCCGCTGCGCCGATTCAAGCACAGCGCGGGGCGGCCGGCAGTGAAGGCGCGCCGCCTGACACCCTGAACGATCCGGTCCGCCTCATGGTGGCCCGCCTCGATCTCGAGAAGTACAAGGCGACCATCAAGGGCCTCACGCAGTTCGGCGATCGGCGACAGGGAACTGAGCGCAACCGCAAGGCGGTCGACTGGATCGAGGCGCAGCTCAAGAGCTATGGCTGCACACCGACCGAGCGCATCACCTACACGTACGTCACGCCTCCTCCGCGCGCGCGCGGCGGTGCCGGCGGCGACAGCGCCGGCGGCCGCGGTCGGGGCCGTGGCAACGCCGCGCAAGGCGGCGGCCGCATTCGCGGCTACCGGATCCAAACAGGCGTCAATACGGATTCGCTAAAGCAGCCTGACCCGCGCATTCGCGCGCTCGACACCGAGCCCGCCAAGGACGGCGAGCGCCAAGAAGTGTTCTGCACGAAGGTCGGCTCGACGCATCCGGAGGAGATGTACATCGTCGGCGGCCACATGGACGGCCACGGCTGGAACGAAGCGGCGAACGACGACGGCTCGGGCACCGCGCTGGTCATGGAGGTCGCGCGCGTCTTCAGCAGCCCCGACGTGAAGACGGATCGCTCGATCCGATTCATCCTCTGGAACAACGAAGAGACGGGCACGAACGGAGCGCGCGCCTACATCGCGCAGCGCGATTCGCTTCAGGGCAGGGAGAATCCGCCCGGCTCGGGGAAATACCCCGAGCCCAAATGGCTGGGCATGATCCAGCACGACATGATGATGTTCGACCACGGCATGCCGCGCCCCGACGGCACGATGAGTCCCGACCAGCGTCCCGAGGCCGACGTCAACATCGAATTCCAAGTCACGTCCAAGCACGCCGAAGGCGCGCAGAAGCTCGCGTGGTTCTTCCAAACGGCGAACGAGAAATACGCGACGGATTATCCCGCGCGCGTCGGGCAGCACATGACGAACACCGATTCGGGACCGTTCCAGGATCTCGTGCCGTCGATTTCTCTGCGCGAGAACGAGCGCGGCGAACAGATCGGCGCCGGGTGGGACCCGCAGTGGCACCAGCCGACGGATTTGTACTCGACGTACAACGACAAGGATTTCAGGTTGGGGCTGAATGCGGCGCAGACGACGCTTGCCGCGGTGGCCCTATTGACCGGGGCGAAGTTGGTCAAGTAAACGGCGCGGCGGCCATTCCGCGGCTGTCTCTCCGAGCGGTCCACATTCTTGTGGGACATCGGACGTCTGATAGCGGACGTCCGATGTCAGCCCAGCCCTCGCCATGCCGGTCGGCTCTTATCGAAAGGTTTAAGCCCCGGCCCAAGCGGGGCACGAACCGGCGAGCTGGTCTGAGGTCCGATGTCGGATATCAGACGTCCGATTTCTAGCGCGCGCCGAGCTTTGACCGGCCACCAGAAACCAGACTGGCCGACAATCGCGGTTGGCTGTCACTCCGCTCTGAGCGACTCCGTGGGATCGATTCTCGTCGCTCTCATCGCCGGGACAAAAGCCGTCGCGGTCGCGACTCCTAGCACCGCGATGGCCACGAGTGCGAACATCGGCGCGTTGTAGACGTCGAGCATGGCGATCTCCGACACCAGCAGCACGCCGCCCCTGGTGAGATAGAGACCGCCCGCGGCGCCGGCCAGCGCTACGACCACGGACTCTCGCAGCACCGCGTGCAGGATGTCGCGCGTCGTCGCGCCGAGCGCCACACGGACGCCGAGCTCGCGCCGCCGCTCCGCGACAGCGTGCGCGACGACGCCGTACACGCCGAACGCGGCGAGCGCGATCGCCAACAGCGCGAACGCCACGAACAATTCGGACAAGAAGCGCGCGCCCTGCAGTCCGGTCGTGATTCCGAGGAAGTCCACCATCGTCATGACCTGCGACACATTGGCGTCGGGGAACGAGCCGATTTGTTCACGAAGAACCGTCGGCAACCGCTCCGGATGATTCGCGGCGCGCGCTCTGAACGTCATCAACACGCGCGAGGCGGTCGCCGTGTCGTTCGGGCCGGGCAAGTAGAACACGCGCCCGAGCCGTGCGCCGGTCTGCGAATCCTCGGTCGGCGTCTCGAACCCCTTCTGCTCGCCGATGATGCCGACGACCGGAACGTACGGCCGGTTCGACTTCTTGTAGCCGAGCTTGAGCAGCGCTCCGATCGGGTTGTTGTTGGGCCAGAGCTTTCGGGCGGTCGCCTGATCGATGATCAGACCTCCGCGATCGCGTTCGCCCTCGATGAAATCGCGACCGCGCACGACCGGCCAGCCCATCGTGCGCACGTACGACGGTGACACGGCTGTCACGCCGAAGAGCGGCGCGGGAAACTCGCGGACCCCGCCGGCGTCCGCGACGGTGACGGCGCTGCCCTCGGGCATTCCCAGCGGTGCGGCGGTCGCCGCGCCGGTCACGCCGGGAATCGCCGAGATGCGCGCGGCCATCGTCTGCAGGAGCTCGGAGTACCGCACGGCGCTGCCCGGCGGGACCTGCACGGTGAGACTACCCGTCGACAGCATGCGGGGATCGTACCCAACCGAGGTGCGGCCTTTGTAGAACATCCAGGTGTGCACCGTCGCGGTGGCGATGCAGCACAGCGCGAGCGACAGCGCGATCTCCACGCCGACCAGCAACGCGTAGCGCCGCCGATTCCGCTTCGTCGCTCCGGTGCCGGCGCCCGACTTGAGCAGCTCGTTCGGATCCGTGCGCGAGATGCTGATCGCGGGCGCGAGACCGACCGCGAACAAACAGAAGAGCAGCGCGACGATCGCGAATACCAACACGCGCCAACTCATCTGCGGCTCGACGATGTACTTGCCCACGGTCGGGGGGATCGACGCGTGGAGCGACCTCGCGCCCCAATAGGTGAGCACGAGCCCCAGCGCGAGCCCGGCGACGCCGAGAATGATGCTCTCGCCCATCAAGTGCGTGATGATCCGGCTGCGCGACGCGCCCAATGCCGATCGAAGCGCGAGCTCGCGCCGGCGTCCGATGCCGCGAGCCAGCTGAATGTTCGCCAGGTTGGCGCACGCCACGAGCAGGATCGCCGCGACGGCATAGATGAGACCCCGATGCATCGGGCGAAGCTGGAACTCGGGGTCGGCCGCCTGGTGGAAGCGGAGCACGTCGTCTTTCGGATTCTCGCCCGCCGCGATCGCGATGCGCGCGGACACCGTCGACAGCTCGCGCTCGGCGTCGGCACGAGTCGCGCCGGGACGAAGGCGGATGAGTCGTTGAAACAACCCGCCGCGCAGCTTGCGCGGGGCGACCTGCCAAGCGACCGCCAGCTCGCCGGGGAGCCGTGTGAAGTCCGACACGACGCCGACGACGACGCGTGGCTGGTGGTTGATCGTGATCGTGGCGCCGATCGGCGAATCGCCGTTTGGGAACAGCTGCGACGCGACCGTTTGGCCGATGACGATCGCCGATGGATCCGGCGTCTCGTCGGAGGAGATGAACGTGCGACCGGCGAGGGGGCGCGCGCCGAGCACGTCGAAATAGTTCCAGGCAACACCCTGCACGACGCCTTCGGAGAAGTGACCGTCGTGCTGGATCTGCTGCGCGAAGATCGCGAGCTCGGCACGAGTCACCGACTCGTACGTGTGCAGCCCGCTCGACAACACCGTGTCGCGAGTCGGGGCGTCCACGTGCCACTTGTAGTCGCCGTAGAAGCGGATCCAGTAGAGCTGCGCCGGATCGCGCACGTCGATGCGCGGACGGAGGAGCGCGTCGAGCATGCCGTACATAGTCGTGTTGAGCGCGATGCCGAGGGCGAGCGACAGAACGACGACCGAGACGAAGGCAGGCTGACGGCGGAGACTGCGCGCGGCGGAGCGGAGAGAGTCGAGGGGCATGACCGAACGACGAGCCCGGGCGCGCACAGTCACGTGAGGGCAAAGAGCCACTAGGCGATCGAACTCAGAGTGGCCGAGGACCCAGGCTGATGCCGAAGTAAAAAAGAACGGCGCCGTCATCACGACGGCGCCGTCCGAAAGAGCTTTCTAGAAACTGCATCATCCTCCGAAGAATCCGCCTCGTCCTCCGCCCGCCCGTCCCGGTCTCACCTGGCGAATCGCCTGATTGTCGAGGAACAGCGCGATGAACGGCGGGAGCTTTCGGACCTGCTCGGGCGTCAACAAATTCTTGGCCGCTGGTCCGTAGATCGCCATCTGATCGAGCGACCTGTTCTCCGCCGTGCGCACGCGATCGTAGGCGGCGTCGAGATCGTACTTCTCCTCGAGCCCGGCGAGGTACGCCGCGACGGGCGTCCAGATCGAGTCGATCACCTTGCCGTACGCCTTGTTCAGGATCGCGATGCTGTCGGCGGTCTCGTTGCTCAGGCCCAGCGAGTCCTGCTGGCGGAGCATCTGCTCGAACGGGTTCGGGTAGGTGCGCTCGTACTGAATCTTGATCTGATCGGCGCTGAGCTTGTTGCCGCGGCCGCCGCGGCCCGAGCGCAGGCGAAGGAACAGGTCTTGGCGTTCACGCTCCGGCCCGACGTCGAGACGCACGTCGAGGGTGAGCTGCGTCGGCGCGAGGAGCGTGGTGGTGGCCTGCCGATTCGCGCCAAAGCGCGGGTTCACCGTGTACTGGTACTGCTGCGACGCCGGGTCGAAGCCCTTGGCCAGCAAGAGCGTCGGGTCGGCGAACGACGGCGCACCCCAGCCATGCAGGTTGTTCGAGCCGTGGACGAGCGCGTCGAGACCCGTAAGCGGGTTGGCGATGCCGAGCGAGATCGTGGCGCGGTCCGGAACGACCCTCATGGCCTGCGAGATGAGCGAGACGCGCAGGCTGAGCGTCGTGTACCATGGAGCCTGGCAGCTGTTCCGACCGGCGATCGTGCCAAGCTGGCTCTGGAGGCACGACTTCACCGAGCTGGGTGCGTTCGCGAGCAGGTTGCGCATTCCGGCCGCCAGAGCCGAGTCGCCGGTGACCCTGGATGGATCGTAGATGAACGCTCGATCGTTGTTGTAGCCGTCGCCGTTGATGTCGCCCGCCACCATCGGCGTAAAAGGATTCCCCGACTGGACCCGGCCGAGCGCGACGACGCTCACGGCCTGATGGAACGTGTACCCGATGTTGTAGGTGATCTGGTGGCGAGCGTCCTGGTTGCCGCGCGCCCACTGGATCAGGTACGGATCGCTCGCTGTACTGCCGCCGCCAAACCCGCGCTGCTCGTCGAGGACTTTCTGCCAGACGTACGTCACGCCCCACTGGAACGCCGAGTTGAATGCCACCGGCGAGATGCCGACCTGGAGCTGTGTCGTATGCGAATGAAGGTCGGATACATAGTTCGTGACGTTCGCGAACTCCGACGAGACGCGTGAGCCCGTCTCGATCGTCTGGCCCGTCGACGGGAAAATCAGCGACGGATCGACGTAGATCGGCCGGCCCTCGTTCGAGAGCGTGAACACCGGCTTGCGGTTGAAGTTCAGGTCGACCTGGCTCTGCTGGTTCAGGTTCAACGAGTACGTTGCGCCGCTCGTGAGCCGGAACATGTTGTTCAGAATCGGCGCGTTCCAGTTCAAGTTCGCGCGCCAGCTTCGCTGCGGGATGTAATCCTTGGAGAAGAGCACGACGTTCGGTACCGTGCTCGTGAACGACGAGATGTCGCCCGCGCACGTCGTCGGGATCATCCCCGTGTTCTGGAGATACTGCTGCCAGTCGGGCGACGGAACGGCACTCCCGATGCAGCTCAACTGCTGCGCCGCCGACGGGAGTCCCGTCTGATCGACGGCCGCGGCGATGAGCGGGGAGCTCGGCAGGTTCTGGAACTGTCCGAAGCCGCCGCTGATCTGTCCGCGCGATCCGCGCTGGGCGCCTTGGAAGCCGCCGATCTGCGGATTCGTTCCGTACGTCCAGCTGAAGCCCAGGCGCGGGCTGACGTAGATGCCGCGCGGCACGGCGTCGTTTCGAAGCTGATAAACGGAGTCGATCGCCGGGTTGAACTGCGGATTGCCCTGGAAGTGAGAAGCGTCGACGCGCAGACCGTACGTCAGTTGGAATCGCGGAGTCGCGCGCCACGCGTCGCCCAGCCAGCCGGACGCGCCGATGTCGTCGCCAAAGCGCTGGTTCACCTGGAGTCGACGGCTGAAGCTCGCCGGCACGCCGTCCTCGAAATCCTGGATGGAGTTGTACGTGTACGTTCCGAAGCGGTTCGTCGTGTTGTCCTGCGAGTAGCGGTTGTAGCGGAAGTCGAGGCCGAACTTGTAGCGGTGCTTGTTGTCGAGGCTGATCCAGGAAATCTCGTTCTGCAGCTCGGTGTTCAGTGTGTGCGAGTTTCGCGGGAGGCCGGTGTTCCCGCCGAACTGAAGGTTCGAGGTGCCGGCATTGCCATCGGGGAAGATCGAGTTGACGCGGACCGTTGCCGACGGGAGCTCGATGTAGGGGCTTCCCTGCGTCACGCTCTCCTGAATCGAGCCGCTCGTGTTGTCGAGGAAGTTGTCCTTGAAGTACGCGGAGTGCCGGGCCTGGAGCGTGCCACCGTACGAGCGGTTGTCGCCGCCGTGGTCCGGCACCGCCGTATTCGAGAGGCTGGCGCCGTCCTGACCCTGCCAGCGGCCATTCACGGTGACGTTATAGAAGTGGCCGCCGCTCGGCGCGAAATCGAAGCTCGACAGGAACGAGCCATTCTGCGTGAGCTTGGAACTCGGGATCGCGTTGTTCGTGAGCGGAATCTGCGCCTGGTTCAGCAGTGAGATGAGGCGCTGGACCGAGTCGGGCGAGACGCCGACGGTTTCGAGTGCCAGGGGGTCCCCGGTCAGGTTCAGCAAATCCTGCAGATTGCTGGACCGGCGGCCCGCCTGCCACGACAGCGCATAGAACGCTTTGTCGAGAACGAAGGGCCCCGCGGCGCTCCCGCTGAGCTGCAAGTTCGTAAAGGGTTGGCCGAGCGCACGGCCGATGGCGTTCGAGTACTGAAGGTCCGGCGCGTCGACGGTCTGGTGCAGCGACCGGGTGATGTAGTTGGTGCCGCTGTTCGTGCGCAGCGAGATCTGTGCGCCGGAGAATCCGCCACGCGACGGATCGAAGCTCGACGTCGTCACCCGCTGCTGCGTCGTGGCGTCGCGCGGCAGGTCCGTGCCGGCGAAGTTCAGTCCGTTGAGCGTGATGTTGTTCTGGTCGGCGCCCAGTCCGAGCACCGAGAATCCGCTCGCGGCGCCGTCGGCGCCGGGAATCAACGTGACGCCGGGAAGCGTCGCCGCCATCGCCGAGAGATCCCCGAGGATGTCGATCGGCACGTTGTTCGTGTTGACGGCCTGGTCGCGGCCGCCGACGTCGAGCGAGTTGCCGTTGCGGTCGGGACGCTCGCGCCCCGCGGTCACGCGCACCGCGTCGAGCGACACCGCCGTCTTGTTCACCGTCGCGTCGGCGATGAGAATATCCTCATCGACCTCGCGCTTCACCTCGAATCGCGTCGGCGCGAAGCCGATCGCGATGTACGCCATCATGTAATCGCCGCCGCCGCCGTTGAAGATGATCGAGAAGCGGCCGTCCTTGTTGGTCTTCGCGGTGCGCGACGTCTGGTTGACGAGCGACGTCGCGGTGACGGTGACGTTTTCGACCGGCTTCTTGTCGGGCCCGATGACGCGGCCGCGAATGATGTCCGCGTCGCCCTGCGCGTGGAGGCGCGACGGAGCGAACGCGCCCAGCAGCAGAACGAGCAACAGTGATATCGATCGGCGAGGTGACACGGCGGCCTCGAAGGTGTTCGCAAATTGAATGGACACCTTCTCTACGCGCGGAGGCTACGCGGGGTTGGGAAGTCGCGTAGTCCGAGGGAGCGCATAGATCCGCGTTTAGATGTCTTAACGCGAACGTGCGCGATCGCGGCGCGATGCTGGACGCGTCACGGATTGCGTCCGATGTGTTTCAGCTTCAGGCTGATCGATCCGAACGAGAGACCGGTCTTGAGCTGCAGCACCGTACGCGCCGAATCGTCGGCGAGCCAGAGCTCGGCGTGGCCGTCCTTCGAGAAGATGCCTTTCGTCTTGATCTCGGGCCGCAGCATGATCGCGGGAAAACGGCCGGCGGGTACGTCCACCGTGTCGCGGCGGACGACGTGCACGACGACCGGGTTGCTTTCCGGTTTGAAGTAGCGGCTGAGCACGTAACACTGTCCCGGCTCGAGCGGCAGCGTGCGGACGAGATAGACGAGCGACATGTCGTCGAGTGGATCGGCGACCGACGGATGGACCTCGCCGTCCTTCGTTCGAAACGTCTTGTCTTCCGGGAAAATGTGCGTGTCGCGGTCAGCGTGATATCCGGGGTCGTGCACGCGCTGCACGAAGCGCATGGAATTGAACGTGACCGAATCGAACCACGTGATGGTGGTGTCATGGACGTGCGCGCCCGGAATACCGCCGTCCATGATGAACATCGCCTTCCACGTGGAGTGGCCGCGCACGGTGTCGCGGCCGGCGAGCCGCATCTCGCCGCTGCCGACGCGCAGCTTTCCATAGTAGGCGGAGTACTGCAGCTGTTCGTCGGAGGAGTAGCCGGGGCGCGGATCGGCGGCCGCGGCGATCTCGACACGGCGTTCGCCGGGAGCGCAGCGCAGGCTGTCCTCGGCCGCGCGAATCACGCGCGAATCGGTCCGCGAAAAGGCCAGGAATGCGGCAGACAAGAGCGACAACAACATCGATACGGGGCGTTGGAGAAAAGCGGGTGGGGTTCGCCGCCGATGGGGTCCCTCGTTCCAGGGACGACCGAGCCATCCGGACGTCCCGTCGTGGCGAGCCGCGACCCAGGAAACGTAACACGCCGGCCGGGCGGACACTCCTATTGACAATCTAGAGGTCCGGCCGCATCGTGTTCCTATTGGCAATCTAGAGGAATGATGACCGCGCGCAAGACCGACCTCCTGCAGGGCACGCTCGACCTGATCGTCCTTCGTCTGCTTCGCGCCGGCCCGGCGAACGGCTGGGACATGACCCAGTCGATCCAGGTCGTGTCGAAAGGGGTGCTGGACGTGAACTACGGCTCGCTCTATCCCGCGTTGCGCCGCCTCGAGGGCAAGGGGCTCATCAAAGGGCGATGGGGCACGTCGGAGAACAACCGCCGCGCGCGCTTCTACGAGCTCACGCCCAACGGGCTCAAACAGCTCGACACCGAGCGGCGCGAGTGGGAGCGCTTTCAGCAGGCGCTCGGCTTGATCCTGCGCACCGGCTGACGACCATGCTCACGTCGTTTCTCATCCGTCTTCGCGCGCTGCTCGATCGACGCGGCGCCGACGCAGAGCTCGATGACGAGCTGCGCTACCATCTCGAGCGCGAGACGGAGCGCAACGTGGCCAACGGCATGTCGCCGCCCGACGCGCACGACGCGGCGCGCGCTCGGCAATCTGACCGTGCACGCCGAAGCGGCGCGCGACACGATGCGCTGGCGGTGGCTCGACGAGCTGACGCAGGACGTGAGCCACGGGCTTAGGACCCTCCGCCGGGCGCCGACGTTCGTCGTCGGCGTCGTGGCGACGATCGGACGGTGCTGAGCTACGACACATGGCAATCGTCATTCGGCGGCGACACGGCGATCGTCGGCAGGGCGGTTCTCGTGGATCGCACGCTGATGACGATCGTCGGGGTCGCGCGGCCGGGGTTCAGCGGACTCGGATCCGTGCCGGTGCAGTTCTGGGCCCCGCTCACCATGAAGCCGCTCGGAGATTCGACGCCGATCACCGTCACGGGCCACGTTCGACCCCTGCTCAGCCCGGACCAAGCGTTGTCGAGGCTTCGTGCATGGATCATCAACACGACGCCGTCAGGGCGGCGTGACTTGCTCGACCGATTTCTGCAGCTCATTCCGAAGGGAACGTCGGTGCCGCTCGACCGCGAGGCCATCGCGGTGTTCATGCCGGTTGCCGTCGCCCTTCTCCTCGTCATGCTCACGGCGTGCGCGAACGTCGCGAACATGATGCTGGCGCGCGGGATGGCCCGTCAGCGCGAGATGGGCATCCGGCTGGCGCTTGGCGCCGGACGCGGACGCGTGGTGAAGCAATTGCTCACCGAGGCGCTGCTCCTCGCGGTGCCGTGCGCGGCGCTTGCGTACGCGGTTTCGAGAGTGACGGTGCGAGCCGGCGTGCATGCGTTTTTCGCGACGATGCCCGATACGATCGCCGGCCTCGTTCACCTGCCGGCGCTGGAGCCGGACGGCCGCGTGCTCGGCTTCATGCTCGCGGCGGCGTTCGTGTCCGCAATCGGCTTTGGTCTGATGCCGGCGATTCAATCGACCCGTCCGAGCGTCGTGCGCGCGTCGCGCGGAGACTTCGATACGCCGTTTCGGAGATCAACGCTGCGGGCGCTGCTCCTGTTCGGACAAATCGCCGTGAGCGTATTGCTGCTCGTCTGCACCGGCGTCCTGTTGCGAGCGGCGATGGTCCACGGGCAGTTGGATGTCGGGTTTCGCACGAGAAACATCGTGCAAATGTCGATGAGTGACAGCGTTCCGCGGCAAGTGATCGAGCGCATTGTCGCGGATCACACCGTGCTCGCTGTGGCGAGCGCTGAACGGCCTCCGCTCGACGGTGGCCTGGACAAGGTGGAGATCAAGGCAGGCGACTCGACGGCGATTCGATTCGACTTCAATCTCGTCTCGCCGGAATATTTTGCGGTGCTCGAGCTCCCCATCGTCCGCGGGCGCGGCTTCTCGGCGGACGAAGGGCGAGACAACAGTTCGGTCGCCGTCGTCTCCCAAGCCGCGGCGGCACGCGTGTGGCCGGGCGTCGATCCAATCGGCAAAGACGTCGTGATGGCGGCGACCGGCGATTCGCGAAAGCGACTCACGCCGTACCATCGGGCGTCGGTCGTCGGCGTGGCGAGAAACGCGACGCCCGGGTGGGTGGGTCGAAGCCCCGAGACCCCCGTCGTCTACTATCCGCAGCCGGTCGACGCGAGGAACTCGTTTCTCCTCGTGCGCGTGACGGGCGACGCACTCGTCGCGCGCGCGACGCTGAGCCGCGCCGTGGCGGCCATCGACTCGAGCGCGATCGGCGACGTGCACACGCTCGAGCAGGCGATGGACGTGCAGGTCTATCCGTACCAAGTGTCGTACGCGATCGCCTGGTTCATCGGCGCGGTCGCGCTGCTCCTGACGATCGCGGGCGTGTACGGCGTGCTTTCCGATCTCGTCGCGCAACGCATGCGCGAGATGGGCGTGCGGATGCCGCTGGGTGCGTCGGGTCGCTCGCTGATCGGCTTGGTGCTCGGGAACGCTACGCGTCTCGCGGTCGTCGGCACGGCGGTCGGCGGGCTCGCGGCGCTCGGCGTGTCGAAGCTCTTCGCGGCGTCGTTCATGTGGATCAACGTCTACGACCCGTTCGGCTACGCGATCGGCATCGGCGTCGTCCTGGCGTCGACGATCGCGGCGGCGTTCGTGCCCGCGCGCCGCGCGGCGACGGTCAACCCGGTCGAGGCGCTTCGAGCTGATTCCTGACCCTTTGGGGCCGCAGAGCTGCAACACACCTGCAACAGCTCACCGCAGAGACGCAGAGGGCCGCAGAGGGCTCGGCGCCTGAAAGACTTCGGAAGGAGCCGCTCGGCCCATTTCCATCAGAGGCAGGATCGAGGCCGAGCGGCAGTAACCGAAAGATCCCGCCTATTGCACGCGGGCGCCCGACGCCCATCGAAAATCTCTGCGGGCCTCTGCGTGCTCCGCGTCTCTGCGGTGAGCAGTTTGTCGTTCTTGTCGTCGCGGTTGCAGTTGCCGCTGCAATTGCAGCTGGAGCGAAACTCAGAGCTTTCGCACAACGTCCTTGCCGGCGACGGTCAGGAAATCTTCGCCGGGGTTGATGTACTCGTCCTTCTCGGCGCCGTACTGACGCTCGTACAGTTGGCGGTAGCGACCGCCGAGCGCGAGGAGTTGGCGGTGGGAGCCGCGTTCGACGATCTCGCCGTTCTCGAGGACGAGGATCTGGTCGGCGCTCTCGATCGTCGAGAGGCGGTGCGCGATGACGAAGGTCGTGCGTCCGTGACGCAGCGAGCGGAGACCATCGCGGATCATCGCCTCGCTCTCGCTGTCCAGGCTCGACGTGGCTTCGTCGAGAATGAGGATTCTCGGATCGGCGAGGATCGCGCGCGCGATGGCGACGCGCTGGCGTTGGCCGCCCGACAGCTTCACGCCGCGCTCGCCGACGATCGTATCGTACCCTTTCTCGAAGCGGTCGACGAATTCGTCGCAGTGCGCGATGTGGGCGGCGGTGCGGACCTCCTCGTCGGTCGCGCCCGGCTTGCTGAACGCGATGTTCTCGCGGACGGTGCCGTCGAACAGGAAGTTGTCCTGCATCACGACGCCGACGTGCGAGCGGAAGTCGCGCAGCTTGACGTTCGCGATGTCCTTGCCGTCGACGAGCACGCGGCCGCTCTTGGGATGGTTGAACGCCATCACCAATCCGATCAGCGTGCTCTTTCCGGATCCGCTCGAGCCGACGAGCGCCGTCGTGGAACCGGCTTCCGCGCTGAACGACACGTGCTTGAGGACCGGCGTGTCGGGCACGTACTCGAACGAGACGTCCTGGAACTCGACGTCTCCGTTGACGTCGTTCACGGTCTCCTTGTCGGCGTCAGCCTGGTCTTCGGTCGTCATCGCCCGGATCTCGGCGATCCGATCCAGGCCGGCGAAGGCCTCGCTCACCTGCGTGCCGATGGATGCCATCTGCACGAGCGGCGCGGCGAGGAGTCCGATGAAGAAGACGTACATGAACATGTCGCCGAGTGTCATCGATCCATTCAACACCGACGGACCGCCGATCACGATGAGCAGGACGCCGATCAGTCCCGTGAGGACTGCCGTGCCGGCGCCGACGGCCGACGTGCCGGTGATCGTCTTGGCGACGTTGCGAAACAGCTTGTGCACGCCGCGCGCGAAGACGAGACGCTCGCGCGGCTCGGCGACGTAGACCTTCACGAGGCGCACGCCGCCGATCGTCTCCGTGAGACGGCCCGTGACTTCGGCGTTGATCGCGCCGCGCTCGCGAAAGAGCGGGCGCAGGCGGCTGAACGCCGTCGTCATCATCAGGCCAAAAATGCCGAGCAGCACGAGCGTGGCGCCGGTGAGCTTCCAGTTCACATAGAAAAGCACGCCGAGCGACAAGACCGCGGTCAGCATGCTGCCGACGAGCTGGATGAGGCCGGTTCCCACCAGATTCCGCACGCCCTCGGCGTCTGTCATCACGCGCGAGATCAGGACGCCCGTCTTGGTCGAATCGAAGTACGAGACGGGCAAACGAAGCACGTGCGCCTGCACGCGCTTGCGCATCTCGGTGATCGCCCGTTGCGCCGCGATGCTCACGACCTGGGACAGGGCGAACGAGGTACCGCCTTGGATGACCGTCATGACGACGGCGAAGGCGGCAAGCGGCATCAGCAGGTCGGTTCGGTGCTTGGTGATGACGTCGTCGACCAGGAACTTCGACGTGAGCGGCAACACTAGTCCGGCGACGCGATTTATGAGCATCAGGCCGAAACCGATCGCGAGCGACGTTTTGTGCTCGGCAACCAGCTCTTTCGCCTCTTTCCATGCGCGGGTCTTGTCGTACTTAGCCATGCCTATCAATATAGCCGCGTGACGGTTACGGCTTTGCGGGGGTCTGGACTTGTTATGAAAACGTTGATGGCAGTCGCATGCGCCGTGTCGTTGGCCGGCGCCGTGGTGCCGGTGGCTCGGGCGCAGAGCCCAGCGACGGATACGACGGGAAAGAAGCCCACCAACTACGCGTACCGGTATCGCTTCCTCGGCGTCTACGACGCGACGACCGGCGACCCGGTCGAAGGCGCCGAAGTCATCGACGTGCTGAACGGCAACAAGGCGCTCACCACGAAGACCGGAACGGTGAGCCTGATGTTCCTGCCCGAAGGCGGGAGCATGGTGCGGGTGCGCAAGGTCGGATTCGAGATGCAGACGCTAACGGTCGCGATCTCGCCGGCTGATACCGTGCCGATCACCGTCGTGCTGACGCATGCAACCGCGACGACGCTCGATCCGGTCGTGGTGAAGGATTCGACGCCCCATTACCTGGGCTCCGGGTTGAACACCTTTGTGGAGCACCAGCGACAGGGCTTCGGCCACTTCGTGACCGAAGACCAGTTTCGAAAGGATGACGGAAAGCCCCTCGGCAACATCCTGATTTCGCGGATGCCCGGGTTGATGTTCACCCACGGGCCGCACGGAGAGACGTACATCGTCTCGTCGCGAAAGCCGTGCGCGGGCAACGCGTTGGTGGGTTGCCGTCAGCCCAATTGCTACGTGACCGTGATTCAGGACGGCGTGCGGATCTTCGATCTCACGATGAGAGGGCAGCAGGTTCCCGACTTCGCCAAAATGGACGGATTGAACATCGCCGGGGCCGAGTTCTACGATGGCGCGGCGGCGATGCCGCCGGAGTACAACTCGACGTCGCAGGGTTGCGGCGTACTCGTGCTCTGGACGCGCGAACGCTGAGTTAGCTCAATCGCTCGTGTGAGCGCATAGCTTCAGGATGCGCTCGAATTCGATCTGTCGGGTCGCGGCGGTGTGCGGCGCCATGTACGCGAATGCCGCGGCTGGGCAAAGTCCGCCGCCGGTGATGCGCGAATTCCGCGGCGTCTGGGTGGCGACGGTCGCCAACATGGATTGGCCGTCGAAACCGGGCCTCTCCACGTGGGACCAGCAGCGAGAGCTGCTCACGATTCTCGACCGCGCCGTCGATCTCGGACTGAACGCGATCGTCTTTCACGTGCGGCCTGGGGGCGACGCGTTCTACTCGTCGCCCTACGAGCCCTGGTCGCAATACATCACGGGGCGACAGGGACGCGCGCCCGAACCGCCGTGGGACCCGCTGGCGTTCGCCGTGGACGCGGCGCACAAACGCGGACTCGAGCTGCACGCGTGGTTCAACCCGTATCGCGCGGCGTACGTTCGCGACACGGCGATCGCCAGCACGCACATCGCGCGCGCGCGGCCCGGTCTGGTGAAACCGTATGCTCGCTTTTTGTGGATGGACCCGGGAAGCGCCGAGGTTCGACGCAGAACGATTCGCACGATCGTCGACGTCGTGAAGCGCTACGACGTCGATGGCGTTCACATCGACGACTATTTCTATCCGTATCCGGAGACCGAGACCCCGGGGGGACACGCGATTGATTTTCCGGACGCCGATACCTACGCCGCGTACAAGAAGGCCGGCGGAGCATTGGCGAAGGACGACTGGCGTCGCGCGAACGTCGATTCGATGGTCGCCGCGCTCTACCGCGGCGTGCACGCGGTGAAGCCGTGGGTCAAAGTCGGCATCAGCCCGTTCGGGATCTGGCGTCCTGGCAATCCGCCGCAGATCCGCGGTCTCGACGCATACGCGACGATCTACGCCAACTCCAGGCTGTGGCTCGAGAAGGGATGGGCGGACTACTTCGCGCCGCAGCTGTATTGGCAGATCCGCCCGCCGGAGCAGAGCTTCCCGGTGCTGCTCGACTGGTGGCTGTCACAAAACTCTAAACACCGGCACATTTGGCCGGGACTTGCCGACTACCGGGTCGGCGAGGCGGGAGCCGGCGGGTCGCGATTCACCGCGCAGGAGATCGTCGATCAGATCGATACGATCCGTGCGCGAGACAACGCCCAGGCGGGCCACATCCACTTCAACATGACGGCGCTGATCAAGGACCCGGACAGCCTCGCCGAGAGAGTGTCGGCGCGGTACGCGGAGCCGGCCCTCGTGCCGGCGTCGCCCTGGCTCGGCGCGAAGCCGCCGGCACGCCCGACCGCCACGGTCGCGAAAGACCCGGAAACCGGCGACTTGCTGTTGCGCATGACCTCCGGTGGTGGGGGGGGCGGGGGTGGAGGCGATCAACGCGTGTGGCTCTGGACCGTGCGGTCGCTGGCCAAAGAAACGATCTGGACGACAGAGGTGCTGCCGGGGTGGCTCAAAACGCATCGACTGCCCGACGTGGCGACGACGCGCGTGATTCTCACGGCGGTCAGCCGCACGGGCGTCGAGAGCGCCGAGGTCGCTGTGGACGTGGGAGTAAAACCGGCCACGGCGAAGCCCAAGGCGAAAACCGGGCGAGGCGGGCGTTCGGGGAGTTGAGACGGTCGGTGCGGCGCGTAGATTCGTCGCGCCGGATGAATTGTCGTTGGATCGCCAACAGCCGTCATGAGGGTCGCATGAGACGTCTCCCCGCAGCCGCCGCTCTCTTCGCATTTGCCGCCGCGCCGCTCGCCGCGCGGCCTTTGACCGCCCAAGACACTTCCGCCGTTCGCCAAATGGGACGCGGCGGCAACCGGCCGGCGCGCGATCCGCACCGTGCGGGCCCCGCTTCGGCGTGGCGCGGCGCCGTCGACTCGGTGCGTGAGCGGGAGTTGTACGTGAGCAAGGATCCGAAGGACCTGCGCGGATGCGCGCCGCAGATTTGCGAGCGCGACCTCGCCAACAAACGGCGCACGGACAGCGTCTACGCGGCGAAGGCCCCGGGCAACTACGAATTTCAGAAGATCAAATACAGAAGCCGCGCCGACGGCCTCGAGATCCCGGCGTATCTCTTCTCGCCGATCAACCACGGCACCACGAAGCACGTCGCGCTCGTGTGGGTGCACGGCGGCGTCCATGGCGACTGGGACACGGCGCTCTATCCGTTCATCGTCGAAGCGGTGAAGCGCGGCTACGTCATCCTCACCCCCGACTATCGGGGCAGCACCGGCTACGGCGACGAGTGGATGAAGAAGATCGATTACGGCGGCAAGGAGGTCGACGACGTGCTCTCGTCAGTCGACTATCTCGCGACGCTGCCGTACGTCGACGCGCAGCACCTGGGCATCATGGGCTGGAGTCACGGCGGCTTCATCACGTCGCACATCCTTTTCCGCGACGACAATCCGTTCAAGGCGGGCGCGGCGATCGTGCCGGTCACCAATCTCGTCTTCCGCCTGATGGATCACGGTCCCGGCTACGCGCGCGACTACGCGGCGGAGACGGGAATCCAGGGGCTGCCGTGGGAGCAGAGCTGCGGCCCGACGCACGACCACGACTGCATCGACGAATACCTCAAGCGCTCGCCGGTCTTCCACGCCGAGAACCTCAAGGTTCCGATGCTCGTGCACGTGGCGACCAACGACTGCGACGTCTTCTTCCGCGAAGACCAGCAGATGGTCTACACACTGCGCGCGCTCAAGCCGGATCTCGCGGAGACGAAGATCTACGTGAATCCGCCCGAGGGCCCGCACGGCTGCGGACACACGTTCAGCCGCCGTGTGAACGAGCAAACACTCGAGCGCGAAGATTCGCCCGAGCAGATCGACTCGTGGAACAAGACTTGGGCGTTCTTCGCCAAGCACCTCGGCGCCAAGTAGCGCTTTCCTGAAGTAGTTCGTGAGACCCAGTCTCAGCGAACGGCCTTGCCGCCCATTGAGCCCGCGCGATCGTCAACGACGAAGTGCGAGCGGGCCGGCATCTGGACCGCCGGCAGTGACTTCGCATCCATGATCGTGCCGGGCTGGATGATGCCTTCGCGCTCGAGCAGGTAGGCCGTGACGGCGTAGTACTGGTCGTTGGTCAGCGAGCGGGGCGCGCCAAAGGGCATGGCGCGGCGGACGTAGTCGAACACCGTCGTGGCGTACGGCCAGTAATTGCCGATCGTCCGCGTCATCGTCGGGTCGTTCGCGAAGTTGAAAGAGCCGCGCGGACCGCCGATGATCTGGGGAGCCAGCGGCGGGTGGCCTTCGCCGTCGTTGCCGTGGCAGGTCGCGCAATTCATCAGGTAGACCGACTTGCCTTGTTCCGGCGTCCCCGAGCCGGCCGGGAGGCCGGCGCCGTCGGGGCCGACCTCCACGTCGACGGCCGCGACCTGGGCGGCCGTCGCGGCCGCGCCGAGTCCGAGGTTGGCGGGCAGACCGGCGCCGACGGAGGCGTCGCGCGTTTGCGGCGCGCACGCAGCGACGAGGACGCACAGCCCGGACAACACAATGGCGCCGTTCACGTGTTCGCCTCGAACGTCACGGAGCCGTCGCGCGCGACGCGCCAGCCGCGGATGCAATTGAAGTGGTACTCGGTCGCCGGACCGCGCGCGGCGCGTAGCTCGGCCATCGTCGGCTGCACGTACCCCGTCTCGTCGGTCGCTCGGCTCATTAGAAAACTATTATCACCGGCCCAGCGCCACGGAAGCTCGAATCGCACGTGCGCTTTCGGCATGGCGGGCGTGCGGAGCCCTGCCTCTTGCCAGCTGGCGCCGCCATCGGTGCTCACGTCCACCCGTGTGATCCGTCCCCGGCCGCTCCAGGCCAGTCCGCGGATCGCACGCCAGCCGGGGGCGGCGATGCGATCGGGATACGCCGGGCTCGTGATGATCGACTTCGCGTCCATCTCGAAGCTGAACTGGCGCGCTTTGCCGCCGAGTATCGGGTCGGTGTATTTGGAGGTTTCCCAGCGAGTCATGAACGGCTCGGTGCCAAGCTTGATGCGGCGAAGCCATTTGACGTTGGTGTTGCCCTCGAAACCGGGGAGCAGCAAGCGAATCGGAAATCCTTGCTCCGGCCGCAGCGGCTCGCCGTTCTGCGCCCAGGCAATGAGCGCGTCGTCGTGCGCCTTGGCGATCGGGATGCTGCGGGCGAGCAGACACGAGTCGCCGCCCTCGGCGAGAAACCACTTCGCGCCGGATTTGACGCCTGTCTCTCGAAGCAGCAACGACAGCGGGACACCGGTCCACTCGCTCTGGCTCGTCATCCCGTCGACCTGCTGCGGCGTCATGTCCGGACGGGGGGCGCGGTACGCGGTGCGTCCGTTCCCCGAGCACTCGATGAAGTGAATCTGCGTGACGGCGGGGAAGCGCTTGACGTCGTCGACGCTGAAAGTCATCGGCCGATCGACCAGCCCGTGGATGAGCAACGTGTGACCCGCGGGATCAATCGTGGGAACGCCGGAATGGATGCGCGCGAAATGGAGATCGGCGGGAGTGATCGTGCCTGCCAGATCCTGGAGCGGGGCGAGCGTCGTGCCTGAGACGTCGCCGACGGGCGCGCGCTTGGGCTCGACGAACGGCGATCGCGTGCCGACGGCCGTCGTCGGCGCGCCGGGCGCCTTGGTCGGATCGCCGACGGCCGGGAGCGCGGGCGCGCTCGGCGCTTGCCGCGCGTCGGCCGTCTCGGGGAGGGGGAGCTTGGCCAGGAGCGCGCCACCGGTCGCGGCAGCCGTCCCGGCGATCATCGACCGCCGGCTGATCGGTCGTTGGGGGTGGCTCATCTCACTCCCTGCATGACTACTTGTGAATGACGGACGGCGGATTTCCGACGATCGTGTTCGCCGGATTCGCGCGCGGGAGAACCTTGGGCGGGTGGAAGGCCTTGTGTCCTTTCGTGTCGTACGGCACGTCCGACGGAGCGCCGCCGGTCGGCCAATCGAGGTCTTTGCCCGGTTGGTCCGGACGAGGCATCGACACGACGTAGGCCGCGATGTCGTACGCCTGCTGGTCGGTGAGCGATCCCGGCTTGTCGAACGGCATGTTGTGCCGAATGAACGATGCCGCGCGCTCGACTCGGGCCATCGACGCGGCGATGCTGAACGACTTGGGTCCCCAGAGCGATGGCGCCGGCCCGATCCCCGCGCCGTCGTTGCCGTGGCATCGCGCGCAGTTCTCGGTGAAGAGCTTGTGCCCGGTGGCCGGGTCACCGAACAGCTTTGGCATCGTGGCGAAACCCTCGCCGCGCACGTGTTCTCCCGTCGGGACGCCCTTCGATATGTAGGCGAGGTACGCGACGATGTCCTGCATCTCGCGGCTGTCCGGCGGCAGCTTCGATCCGGAGAGACTCCGCGTGAAACAGTAGTTGACGCGATCCTCGATCGGGACGACGGCGCCGGCGCGGTCGAGGAACTTGGGGAAGCGCGCCATGACGCCCATCAGCGGGGCGGCGTTTGGGCGCCGGCCTTCATCCAGATGACAACTGGTGCAGACGAGATTTCCGCCGGCGAAGTTGGGCAGGCTGTCGTGCGTGTGCGTGAGGAGCGCCAATCCGCGGTAGATCGACACCTCGAGCGGATCGTCGGGCGTGCTGTCGACGACCGGTGGCTGCCACGTCTCGGCGTTGTACGGCCGCGCCGTCGTGCGTTGCGCAGTGGCGGTGGTGGTATCCGTACGACCGACTTCCTGGAGCGTGCAGCCGACGAGGGCCGCGAAGGTGATCGCCGTGCCGGCCGTCGCGACGCGACGTCGAGCGATGCTCCGGCCAGCGTGCATTCGAGATTCCACTAGGCAACTGTGTTGAGCGCGTCGCGCACCGTGTCGACGATCTGTTCGATTTGATCGTGCTCGACGATGAGCGGCGGCGACAGCGCGATCGTGTCCGCGGTCGAGCGAACCAGGACGCCCGCCTCGAAGCATTTGAGGAAGATCTCGAACCCGCGCGCGCCGGGCGCGCCCGGGCGCGGCTCGAGCTCGATGCCGCCCACCACACCGATGTTTCGAACGTCGATCACGTGCGGTGCTCCGCGCAGCGAATGCACCGCGTCGGCCATGACGGGTTCGAGCGACGCGGCGCGCTCGAAGAGTCCGTCCGTCTTATAGAGATCGAGCGTCGCGAGACCGGCGGCAGCGGCGAGCGGATGGCCGGAGTACGTGTACCCGTGAAAGAGCTCGATTCCCGCTGGAGCGCCGTCGACGACGGTTTCATAGATGCCGCGTCGCATGCACACGGCGCCCATCGGCACGGTGGCGTTGGTGATGCCTTTCGCCAGCGTCATCATGTCCGGCGTCACACCAAATCTCGTCGCGCCGAACGCCGAGCCGGTTCTTCCGAAGCCGGTGATGACCTCGTCGAAGATGAGAAGGATGCCGTGGCGGTCGCAGATCTCGCGCAGCCGCTCGAGGTAACCGACCGGCGGAACGAGTACGCCCGTCGATCCCGCCACCGGTTCTACGATCACCGCGGCGATGGTGTGCGCGCCGCGCTTGCTCACGATCTCCTCGAGCGCGTCGGCGAGCTGCGCGCCGTGCCGAGGCTGGCCCTTCGAGAACGCGTTGGCCGCGGGGTCGTGCGTGTGCGGGAGGTGATCGACCGCGCCGGGCAGCTGGGCGGCGAACTGCCGGCGATTCGACTCGATGCCGCCGACGGCGACTCCGCCAAACCCGACGCCGTGGTAACCGCGGGCGCGTCCGACGAAGCGTACGCGCTCGGGCTCACCCTTGGCCTGCCAATAGGCGAGGGCGATCTTGAGCGCCGTATCCACGGCCTCGGAGCCGGAGTTGCCGAAGAAGACGTGATCGAGATCGCCGGGAAGCATGCCCGCGAGCTGTTGCGCGAGCTCGAACGCCAGCGGATGTCCCATCTGGAAGGGCGGCGCGTAGTCCATCACGCCCGCTTGTTCGCGGATCGCCGACGTGATCGATTCCCGGCAATGCCCGGCGTTCACGCACCAAAGCCCGGCGGTGCCGTCGAGAATCTGGCGACCGTCGGCCGCGGTGTAGTACATACCGCTGGCGGCGACGAGCAGCCGAGGAGCGCGTTTGAAGGCGCGGTTGGCGGTGAAGGGGAGCCAGAGCTCGTCGAGGCTTGGGGGGGCGGAGACTAAGGTCGACATAAGGCAAAGGGAGGAGGGACGAATTCCGAGACTGCCGAACTCCGAGACTGCCAAGGTCCGAAACGGCCGAACTCCGAGACTGCCAAGGTCCGAAACTGCCCAACTCCGAAACGGCCGAACTCCAAAACTGCCGAACTCCGAGGAATCGGACTGCGAAGAGGGCGTTAGAGAGCGTCCGCCATCAATATGAGGGTGTAAGAATGGAACGGGGAGGATGGAATGGCGAATGAGCGGGGCGATATCGAGGAAGTCGAGGAACGCCTGAAGGAGATCCAGAAGGAGAAGCGGGGACAGATTCGGTGGACGGCGTCGAGGCACACGGCCGAGCTCGCGCTGGTGGCCGTCGTCGGCGAGCCGAAATCGAAGACGCCGTCGTCCAAGGGGCGTAGACGAAAACGAAAAAAACGGCTCCTCTGAGGGCATCTCAGAGCAGCCGTTTCTTTGAGGCCAGGCGACGAGCGTCAGATCCGGCGGAGCTTCCAGGTTCCGCGGTTGAACGCCCACCTGCCGGCCAATGCGTACGTCGAGAACGCGATCGCCATCGCGACGAAGACGCCGAACGGGCCGAGCTTGAACACGATGGCCAGCACGAACGCGAGCGGGATCTCCCAACACCAGAACACGGCCAGGTTCAGCAGCGTCGGCGTCCGCGTGTCGCCCGCACCGTTGAACGACTGTCCGAACACCATCCCCCATCCGTACAGCGGGTACCCGAACGCCACGACGCGCAACAGGTTTGTCGCGTTGGACGCGACCTCCGGGTCCGACGTGAACACGTGCGCGATGAGCGGAGCGCCGAGACCCAAAACGACTCCGACGGCCGTCAGCACGAACATGTTGTACTTGCCCGCGATCTTCACCGCCTGCTCGGCGCGCTCCGGCTTTCGAGCACCGAGCGCCTGGCCGACCATCGTCGCCGCCGCATTCGCGACGCCCGACGCCGGCAAGATCGTGAACATGATGACGCGAATGCCGATCGTGTATCCGGCGAGCGTGTCGCTGCCGAAGCTCGACAGAATTCGCACGAGCGCGATCCAACTCCCCATGCCGATCAGGAACTGAAGCGCCGCCGACCAGGCGAGCTGCAGCAACTTTCCGATCAGCGCGGGTTCGATCTTGAGATGGCGAACGTGGATGTCGATACGCGATCCCGGCTTGAGAAGCCGCGACAGCGCGAACAACGCGCCCGTTCCCCGGCCGATGTTGGTCGCGATCGCCGCACCGGTCACGCCAAGCCGCGGGAACGGCCCGAGTCCGAAGATGAGACACGGTCCGAGCACGATGTTGATCGCGTTCGCCAGCCACAGCACGCGCATGGCGATCGCCGCGTCTCCCGCGCCACGGAAGATCGCGTTGATCAGGAACAGCATGACGATCGTGACGTTGCCGCCGAGCATGACGCGGGCGTAGCCCGTGCCTTGCGCGACGACGTCGGGTGACGCGCCCATCACACGCAACGCTTGCGGTGCGAGCGCGCCGCCGATGACGCCGAGGATCGCGGCCAGCGCCAGGCCGAGCAGAATGCCCTGCGTGGCCGCGCGCGCCGCGCCCTCTCGGTCGCGTTCGCCGGTGCGGCGCGCAACGGTCGCCGACGTCGCGATCGCCAATCCCATGGCGAGCGCGAACACGAGCGTGACCCACGACTCGGTGAGACCGACCGTGGCAACCGCGCTCGCGCCGAGCTTGGAGACGAAGAACACGTCGCAGACGGCGAACACGCTCTCCATGATCATCTCCAGCACCATCGGAATGGCGAGGATCAGGATCGCGTGCGCGACGGTGCCTTCGGTGAAGTCGCGATGCGTGCCGCGCAGCGCTTCGCGTATGGCCGCCCCGAGCGAGAGTGGGGGCGGCGGCGCGTGCGCGGCATCGGCCGCCCCTGCGTCGCCCGGCACCACGATGGCGCTCTCGGCGGAATTGGACATTGAGGTACTCAAGTGAACTCCTATTCGTTGATTCGTGTGGCGCGGCGGCAGGCGCAAGTTGATTGAAATCGAAAGGGCGGCACCGAATCGCGGCGCCGCCCTCGTGATTACCCGAGCCGTTATCGCGCGATCAGTGACTGTGAGCGGTGCCGATGCCGAAGCCCGTCGGGACGCCTCTCGAGGCGGCCAGGCCGGCGGCGGTCATCGGGTTGATGTGCGTGCTCATCGAATCACCAAACGGATGGAGTTCAGTTGCGGAGGGCGCAGTCTAAGAGGGGCATCCTAATATCGCAACTCGGGTGGACGGGTGGACGGGTGGACCGGTGGACCGGTGGACCGGTCTAACGGTCTACCACGTTCCCGTTCACGTCGAGGTGCACGATCGGCGCGATGTTGGTCGCGGCGAGCGGAGCTTCGATTTTTGTGCGGTCGCCGACGATGACGATCGCGAGGTGGTCGGGGTCGATATACGTCTTGGCGACCCGAACAACGTCGTCGGCGGTGACGGCGTTCACGGCACGCGCGAACTGTTGGTAGTAGTCCTGCGGCAGCCCCTGCACGTACAGCTGGCCAATGCTGGCGTTGATGCCGTTGACGGACGCGAAATTCTCGGGCAGACTCTGCACGAGGCTCGCCTTCGCCTGTTTGAGCTCGTCGTCGGTCGGCGGGCGCGGACCCCGGATGTCGCGCAGCTCTTTCATGAACTCGATGAGCGCGCTGTCCGATTTCGCCGTAACGATGTCGCCGCCCGCGCGGAAGGCGCCGGGCCCCTTGCCGAACGCGAAGTTCGAGAAGACGCCGTAACTGTAGCCCTTCACTTCGCGGATGTTGTGGTTGAGCCGCGACTGGAAGAGGACGCCGAGCATCTCGTTCATCACGCGAATCGCGTAGTAGTCGGGCGTGTCGCGAGCGGGACCCGGAGCTCCGATGGCGAACGTCGACTGCGCGGCGCCGGGCTTGTCGACGAGATAGATCGTCGTCGGCTTGGATGCGGGCACCGCCGGATACGTGAACTTTGGCATCGAGCCGCCGCTCGCCCAACCGGCGAGCTCACGATCGACCGCCGCTTTCGCGGCCGCGGGCGTGATGTCACCGACGACGGTGATGATCGCGCGCCCCGGCTGGAAGTACGACTTGTAGAACGACGCGACGTCGTCGCGCGTGATCGAGGCGAGCGTCTCCGGCGTGAGGGAGACGCCGTACGGGTGATCGGTCGTGTACAGCACTTTCGGAAAGACGACCCCCGCGATGCCGGTCGTGCGGTCGCGGTTCTGAAGCAGTTGCACGTTGAGGCGTCCCTTGAGACGGTCGAGCGCCTCCTGCGGGAAGCTCGGGTTCTCGAGCACGTCAGCCAGGATCGCGAGCGTCTTCTCGAACTTGTCGGCCGTCGAGGTAAATCCGACACGCCCCGATTCCGAGCCGACCCCGGCGCCGATTCCCGTGCCCAGCAACTGGAGATCGTTGGAGATCTGGTCGCCGGTGCGATGCGTCGTGCCCTCGGTGAGCATCTGTCCGACGATCGAGCCGAGCCCGGTCTTGCCCGCCGGCTCGTACTGCGCCGCACCGCCGACGAAATTGATCGAGAAGGAGACGAGCGGCAGGTCGTGCTTTTCCGACACCACCAACTCGGCGCCGTCGGCCAGGGTCGCCTTCGTCCACGACGGAACGCGCAGATCGGCGGCTTTGGCCGCGGTCGGAATCTTGGTGCGATCGAGCGTCGACTTGGACGTGTTTCCCGACTGCACGGCTTTCTGCTGCGCGGAAATCGGGGCCACGAGCGTCAACGACGCGAGCGCGGCGACGACCGGATGGAAGATGCGCGTCATGGCTTGATCCCCGTGGTGATTTCGGTGAGCGGATCGGTGACGACCGTGCTCTTGTCGGCGTGCGAGGCGAGATCGGTCTTGCCCATCGGCACGTTGCTCAACACGACGCGTTTGTCGCCGAGGTATTTCGCAGCGACGCGCTTGACGTCGGCCGCGGTCACCGCCTGAAGACGCGGGTACTGGACGCGGAAGGTGTAGCTCGGGTCGTTATAAAAAGTCTGATCCTCCGCCAGCTCGAATGCCTTGCCGAGATTCGACTGGAGCCCGTTGAGGAACTGGAATTCCTGGCCGGCCTTGGCGCGCTCCAGCTCTTCGGCGGTCGGTCCCTCGTTCTTGACGCGCGCGAGAATCGAGTCGACTTGCGTCTCGAGCTCGGTGAGTGTGTGTCCCGGCCTCGGCGTCGCGATGACGCTGAATTCTCCGGCGCCCTCGAATCCGGTCTGGAACGCGTTCACGTTGGCGGCCGACTGCGCGTCGTAGACGAGCGGCTTCGTGAGGCGGGCGGTGCGCGACCCGGCGAGCACGCTGGCGAGAATGCGCAAGGCCGGCGCGTCGGTGCTGGCTTGGTCCGCCGACGGCCAACGGATGGTGAGCCGCGGAATCTGCACCCGGTCCTCGAAGGTCAGCCGCTTCTCGCCCGCGAGCGTGGGCGGTCCGAACTTGGGGCGCACGATGGGCTGTCCGCGCGGAATGTCGTTGAAGTATTTCTCGACCCACGCCTTGGCTTGCGTGCGGTCGATGTCGCCGACGATCGCGAGCGTCGCGTTGTTCGGCGCGTAGTAGAGGCGGAAGAAGCGCTTGACATCCTCCACCGAGGCGCCGGAAAGATCGCTCATCGCGCCGATGACCGGCCACGAATGCGGATGGCCGTTCGGGTACATCGCGAGGCTGATCACTTCGCCGTCGCGCGCGTACGGCTGGTTGTCGTTGCTCTGTCGGCGTTCGTTCTTCACGATGTCGCGCTGCGCCTTGAACTTCGTCTCGTCGAGCGAGTCGAGGAGGAAGCCCATGCGATCCGACTCGAGCCAGAGCGTGGTCTCGAGGTAATTCGACGGATCGGTCTCCCAGTACCGCGTCCAGTCATAATACGTCTGGCCGTTGTTGCTCCCCCCCACGCCTTCGGTGAAACGATCGTGCGTACCGTAGGGGACGTGGCCCGAGCCGGTGAACATCACGTGCTCGAACATGTGCGCGAAGCCGGTGTGCCCCGCCATCTCGTTCTTCGATCCGACGTGGTACACCACTTCGACGGCGACCGTCGGCGTGGTGTGGTCCTCGGAGAGAACCACGGTGAGCCCATTCTTGAGCGTGTACTTCTCGAACGGGATGTTGATCGCCGCTTTCCCCGCCTGCTTCACGGACGGGGAAGGGGAGCCTTGCGCGGCGATCGCGGCCGCGGGCACGAGCGACGCGGCCAGGAGACCGGGACGAAAACGGAACATGGACGCCAACCTGTGGGTGGAGGAGGTCGAGCCTCGATGAGACCCCGCGCCGGGAGAGATCGAGGCGGCCACCGAAGTATGAAGTCGGGGATTGAAAACGCCAACGCGCGAGTGACCAGCCGGCTCGCGGGATGCTCATAGATTCCTTACATGCGTTTGCGACGGCTCGAGCTCTGGTGGCGTCGTCTCTGGATCAAGGGATTGGTGCGCCTGATGCGGCGCGCACCGGAGTCGCCCCGTTGGAAAGAGCGTCCCCATCGCGTGCTCTTTCTCCGACACGATCGCGCCGGCGACATGGTGCTCTCGACGGGCGTCCTGCGCGCCATCGCGCGCTCCCATCCGACGATCACGCTCGATGTGCTCGCTTCGCCGTTGAACGCGCCGATCATCGAAGGTGCCGACTACGTCGCCACCACCATCACTTTCGACAAGCGGGCGCTCGGATCCTATATCCCGATTGCCCGCCGACTGCGCCGCGCGAAGTACGATGCGGTCGTCGACTGCATGGTGACGGCGCCATCCGTGACGACGCTGCTCCTGGTGTTGGCGAGCGGAGCACGCCACCGAATCGGAATCTCGGGGCGCGGAAACGACGACGCGTTCACGCTCACCGTCTCGCCCGATCCGCGCCCCGACGGCCACATGGTCGATCGCCTCTCGGCGCTAGTGCAAGCATTCGGCGTCGATCCCGCCACCATGGACCGGCGTCCGTCGCTCGACCTTTCAGAGATGGAAATCGCGCGCGCCGTCTCGATGTGGGCGGCGCCCGAAGGCGCCGCTCGGGTACTCGTGAACATCTCGGCGGGCAGCGCCGAGCGCACGTGGCCCGACGAGCGATACGTCGAGGTGATGCGACACATTCACGAACGGCATCCGGGAGCCGTGTTGCGCGTGGTCAGCGCACCGTCGGAGACGGAGCGCGCGACGCGAGTCGCCAACGCCGCCGACGCGCGCGTGGTGTCCACGCCGACGATTCGCGCCGCGTTCGCGCTGGTCGCGACCGCCGATTTGGTGATTACGCCGGACACGAGCATCGCGCACGCCGCGTCGGCGCTTCGGGTTCCGGCTGTTGCGATGTACTCGAACGAAAAGAGCGAGCGCTGGGGACTCTACGACAACCCGGGCCGGATGGTAATCCATCCCGCGTCGTCGCTCGAGGGCTTGGCGGTCGATCGCGTCATAAACGCGGTCGACGCCGTCTGGGAAGCGACGCTCAGCCGCCGCGGTTGACGAGCGACGAGACGACGGACTCGACGGCGCTCGCGTCCGGAACGCTGCCCTGCGCGAGACGAGGCGAACCGCCGCCGCGTCCGCCGACCGCGGCGAGCTTTTCCTTGAGTATGCGGCCGGCGTCGACGCCCGAGTCTTCGGACGACGCGAGCAGCACCGACGCGGGACTCATCAACGCGCCGACGACCACGACGCGCGGCAGCGCGAACGCCGCCTGAGCGAACGCGCGCAGGTCGTCGATCGACGTCGCGTCGCGCACGACGATCGTGCGCACACCGTCGGCGCCCGGCGTGGTCGCGTCGTATCGCTCGCGCACGCGATAGCCGCTCAGCTCGCGGTCCATCTTCTTCCGCGCGTTCTCCGCGTCGCGAAGCCGCTCGCTCTGCGTGGCGACGACGGCAGGCGAGTCGTCGAGCGACGCCGATAGCGACGACGCGATGGCCGACAGCGCATCGAGGTCGCGCCGCGCCCGTCTGAGCGCCCGTCGTCCACACACAAATTCGACGCGCGTGGCTTTTCGGATCTTTTCGGACGAGCGGACGAGCACCGTTCCGATTTCGGCGGTCGACCGCACGTGCGTTCCTCCGCACGCGCTCCGGTCCACGCCTTCGATCGACACGACGCGGAGCATGCCGGTGCGCTCCGATGCCTTGCGCAGTCCCTGCGCCGTCGCCGCCTCCTCGAACGTCACGGCCACCGGTCTCGCCTCACCGACCAATTCGTTCGCGCGAGTTTCGGCCGCGACCAACTGCTCGCGCGTGAGCGACTCGATCTCGAGATCGAGCGTGGACGACTCCGGACCAAAATGGACGCTCACGGTCTTGGCGCCGAAGAGATCCTCGAACACGGCCGACAGCAGGTGCTGGCCGGTGTGCTGTTGCATGTGGTCGTACCGCCGGACCCAATCGATGCGACCGACGAGTCTGGGCTCCGACGCGCCGATCGGCGCCGACAGGACGTGGGCGACCCGATCGGCTTCGTCCACGACGTCCACGACGGCGACGCCGCCGAGCGTTCCGATGTCGTGGGGCTGGCCGCCGGACGTCGGGTAGAACGCGGTCTCGTCGAGGTAAACGCGGATCCCGTCATCGCTGCGCTCGACGACGGCCGCCGTGAATTCGGCACGGTACGCGTCGGTGTAGTAGTGGCGGACGGTCATGGTCGGCTCGCCGTCTGCTCGGCCGGCGCGCCGCTCGCCGACCCGGCGCCGAAGCGAGGCCAGTGTTGTCTCGGCACGGCTCGAATTCCGATCGCCAGAAACCCCCACGCTACCAGCGCGACCGCCGAGAGCTCGAGGAGAAGGTCGCGGCTCGCGATGATGGCGGCGCTCCGCTTTCCCTCGACTTCGAGCGCGACTTGGAGAATGTTGAGGGCCTGGCGCTCGTCGAGCGGTTTTTCACCGCGGGCGACCTGATCGATGAACTCTTTTCGCGCGGTGAGGGTATCGCTGGAGCGGGCGAGAACATGGAGCTCGACCGCGGTGTACAGCATCCCGGCGACGACGAACGCCAGCACGATGGCGGGCGCGATGAGGAGAAGCTTCTTGTCGAGGCGCACTCATATAATTAAGCACGAGGCGCCTCGATCGGGTGCGGGGACGACGGCTTCGCCGCCGTCTTCGCTATGGGTTGCCGAACGGCGCGACGACGATCGTCGCGATGGCAAGATTGAGCGGATCAGAAACGAAATGGACGGTGATCGTGGCGGTGCCCGGAAGGAACGTCGTCACGAGACCGGTTTGCGAAACGGTGGCGATCGTCGGATTCCGGGACTCCCATATGAGCGCCGAAGAGAAATTGCCGGCGTTCGTGGAGAGTTGGATCAGGCTTCCGGCGTCGACTTGCACGAACGACGGCGAAATGAATAGCGACCTTGTAGTTCCGAAGGTCGTGTCGACGACGACAACGGGTCCGACGAGCCCAATTTGGTTTCGTGGTGCTGTGTCGCAGGCGACGCCGGCGAGGGCCGCGCTCGCCGCGATGCTGAATAGGAGGCGCCTCATGGCAAGACCAGGGTCAGTTTCCGTGCCGATGACCGCCCCGGTGGCGGGCCGTGCAGACGCGGCGCACACAACGCTAAGAAATGTGAACAGTCGTGCCGGCCAGCGCCGCGCGAGACAGTTTGTGCCCATGGCTACACAAACTGATTTCGCCATGCCGAAGGCGGCGGTCACTCCGGACGCCGACCTCGTTCTCGTCATCGATGACGAGCCGCAAATTCGGCGCGCCGTGCGCGACGCGCTGCGCGACGTGACGGCGAAGGTCGATGAGGCCGCGAACGGCGCCGACGGCGTGAGCGCCGCGACGTCGGGGCGTCCCGATCTCGTCGTACTCGATCTCGGCCTGCCCGACATGGCGGGGGTCGAAGTGTGCCGCGAGATCCGCCGCCGGTCGGCGGTGCCGATCATCGTGTTGTCGGCGCGACACTCAGAACACGAGAAGGTGGATTTGCTGAACGCCGGCGCCGACGACTACGTGACGAAGCCGTTCAGCGTGCTCGAGCTGGCGGCCCGCGCCAAAGCGCAGATCCGCCGCGCGAAGACGTTCGCCGCGGGGGCGAACACGGCGCCGGTCGTCATCGGGTCGCTCGTCATCGACACGATCAACCGCCGGGTCTCGCGCGACGACGTCGCCATCCACCTGACGCCGATCGAATGGCAGATTCTCGCGACCCTGCTCAGCGCGGCCGGGCGCACGCTGACGCATCAGCAGATCTTCGACGCGGTGTGGGACCGTGAATTCGGCAGTCCGCAGCAGTATCTTCGCGTCCACATCACGAACCTGCGGCGAAAAATCGAAGCTGATCCCGCGACTCCGCAAATCATCATTACCGAGCCCGGCGTGGGCTACCGGGTAGAGCAACCGCGCTGACCGTGTCCGGTAACGCGCAACGCCAGGCCCTGCGATGGGGTCTGGCGTCCGTCGTGACCGCGGTGGTGACCGCGATGATGGTTCACTACCGCGGCGATTTCGACCAGGTACACGTCGTCCTCATGTACCTGCTGATCGTGCTGTTCGCCAGCGCCAGCTCCGGCCGCGCTCTCGGCATCACGCTCGCGTGCGTCGGATTCGTTCTGATCGACTATTACTTCCAGCCGCCGTATGGCCAGGTCGCGGTCGGAAAGCCGCTCGACTGGCTCGCGCTCATCGCGTTCCTCGTGACGTCGATCGTCTCCACCAACCTGCTGGCGCGCGCGCGCGCCGAGGCCGAGGAGGCGCGGCGTCGTACGGTCGAGGTGGAATCGCTGTCGCGGCTCGGATCGGAGACCCTGAGCGCCGGCCGGGCGGAGGACGCTCCAACCCGGATCGCCGAGATCATCCGAACGGCGATGGGAATGTCGGAGTGCTCGATCACCGCGACGACCGACGAGACGACGCCGCTCTGGACGACGACGCCCGATGGACTCGTCCGGGAAGTCGTGATTCCGCTGCGCGTGCAAGAGCGCGTCGTCGGCGCGCTGCGTCTCGCCAACGCCACGCCGGTCGCGCTCGACGCCGCGCAGAAACGATTTCTCGACGCCATCGCCTACTACGCCGCGCTCGCGCTCGACCGCGTTCGGTTGGTGGCCGAGGCTGAGCGTGCGGAAGCGTTGCGCGAGGCGGACCGGCTGAAGGACATCGTGCTGGCGTCCGTGTCGCACGATCTGCGCACACCGCTGACGACGATCAAGGCGCTCGCGCAGAGCGAGGCGCTGCAGGGGAGCGAGAACGCGGCCGCCATCGAGGAGCAAGCGGACCGCCTCACGCGCCTCGTGAGCGACCTGCTCGACCTGTCGCGGCTCAAGAGCGGCGGCTTCTCGGCGACTCCGGAGCTCAACACGGCGGAGGACCTGATCGGTGCGGCCGTGCGTCAGACGCGCGGGCTCTTCGACGGACGCCCGGTGCGTGCCGTGATCGATCTCGACAGCCCGGCGCTGGTTGGGTTTTTCGATTTCGCGCAATCGCTGCGCGTGCTCGGAAACTTTCTCGAGAACGCCGCGCGATATTCGCCGTCGACCGAGTCCGTCGAGCTGTCGGCGCGGCGCGACGGCGAGGAGCTCGTGTTCTCGGTGTCCGACCGAGGGCCGGGCGTGCCGGAGGCCGACCGCGTGAGAATCTTCGAGGCTTTCTATCGGGCGGCGGGTTCGGCGCCGGACGCGGCGGCGCGTGCCGGTCTCGGACTCTCGATCGCGCGGACGTTGGCGCACATCCAGGGCGGCTCGGTGCACTATTCTCCGCGTCCCGGTGGAGGAGCGGTGTTCGAGCTTCGGCTTCCGGCGAGCGAGTTGCGCGCCGACGCCCTCGAAACGATCGAGCAGTCGGCTTGAGACTCTGCTCGACCCCATGAAATTGGGGTCGGCACGCCTGCTGGCCCCATCCCGCGCACGTTCCTAGCTTAAGGCGCCCGCGCTTCCGCCCGCTGCGGCCGCGTTGTGGTCCGCAGACGCTTCTGAACACCCTCGCCGCCGCTGAATGGAGCTTCGCGAACAACTCCAGAACCTGCTGGGCGGATCCTACCAGATCGAGCGCGAGCTGGGCGGCGGCGGCATGTCGCGGGTCTTCGCGGCGACCGAAACCGCGTTCGGCCGTAGGGTCGTCATCAAGGTCCTCCCCGCTGAGTTGGGAGCGGGCGTCAACGTCGAGCGGTTCAAGCGCGAGATACAAGTCGCGGCGAACCTGCAGCATCCGCACATCGTGCCGGTGCTCACCGCCGGCGAGATGGGCGACGTGCCGTTCTACACCATGCCGTTCATCGACGGCGAATCGTTGCGCGCGCGTCTGTCGGCTGGGCCGATGCCGATCGACGAGTGTGTGTCGCTCCTCCGCGACGTCGCGCGCGCGCTGGCGTACGCGCACGAGCACCAGGTCGTCCACCGCGACATCAAACCGGACAACGTCCTGATCACGGGCGGGTCGGCGACGGTAACCGATTTCGGAATCGCGAAAGCGATTTCGGCCGCCCGTGCGCCGGACACGCTCGGCGGAACGAGCGCGCTGACGCAAATGGGCACGTCGATCGGCACGCCGGCGTACATGGCCCCCGAACAGGCCGCGGCGGATCCGAGCACGGACCACCGCGCCGACATCTACTCGTTCGGGTGCATGGCGTACGAGATGTTGACGGGTCGTCCGCCGTTCACCGGACTGTCGCCGCACAAACTGTTGGCGGCACACATGGGAACGCGGCCGCAGCCGGTCTCGGAGCTGCGCCCGGACACGCCGGCCGCGCTCGCCGAGATCGTGATGCAGTGTCTCGAGAAGGATCCCGACGCGCGTCCGCAGAAAGCGTCGGACATCGCGCGCGTGCTCGACGCCGTTTCCACCGGCTCGACCGGATCTCTCGCGACGACGAGCCGGCCGGCGAGCTTCCGTCGCGGGGCGATCATGTACGCGATCGCGTTCGCCGCGGCCGCGCTCTTGGCGAAGGCGGCGGAAGTCGCGTTCGGCGTTCCCGACTGGGCGCTGACGACGACGATCGGAATCATGACGTTTGGGATTCCGCTCTACCTCGTCACAGCGTACGTGCAGCGCGTGTCGCGACGAACGGCGGCGCCCACTCCGCGCAAGCCGGCGGGCACGCCTGCGCCGACGACGCTCTCGACGATGGCGTTGCGAGCCAGCCCGGTCCTCTCCTGGCAGCACGTGCGCGGATTCATGGTGAGCGCGCTCGGCAGCTTCGCGCTGCTCGTCGTCGTTCTCATGGTACTGCGGCCTCTCGGACTCGGCCCGCTCAAATCGCTGATGGCGAGCGGGCAGTTGCACGACCGCGACCGGATTCTCGTCGGCGACTTCACGTCGACCGGAAGCGACACGACGCTCGGCAGCGTGGTCGCCGAGGCGGTGCGCGCGGACTTGGGACAGTCGCCCGTGATCTCCGTCGTGAGCGCGCAGGCGGTCGCCGCCGATTTGCAGTTGATGCAACAAGCGCCGAACACCCGCGTCGACACCGCCGTGGCGCGTATCATCGCGCGACGCGAGGGAGCGAAGGCCATCGTCACCGGCGACGTCCATTCGCTGGCGAACGGCGGGTTCGTGGTCACGATGCGGCTCGTCGGCGCCGACTCCGGCGAAAGCCTGTCGTCGTTGAGCGGTAGCGCGAATGGCGCGAAGGATCTCATCCCGACGATCGGCGGGCTGACACGCTCGCTGCGGCGCCAGATGGGTGAATCGCTCAAGCACGTCCAGGCCTCGGCCGGGCTCGCGCAGGTCACGACGGCTTCGATCCCGGCGCTCGAGAAGTACACGGAGGCCCAGAAGGCGGCGACGGCCGGCGACGCGAGCCTCGCGATCGATTTATTCAAGCAGGCGATCACGATCGACTCCGGGTTCGCGTCGGCGTATCGCGGTCTTGCGATACAACTGTCCAATCGCGGCCGCGATCGCGAAGGCCAAATCGCCGCGATCGAAAGGGCCTATCGCGACACGGCCCGCCTGCCGGAGGTCGAACGCTGGCTCGCGGTGGCGGCGTACTGGTCGCAAGGGCCTCATCCAAACTCGGCCAAAGCGGCCGACGCGTACAAGTCGCTGCTCGCGATCCGGCCGACACAATCGGCCGCGCTCAACAACCTCGCGCTGCTGTACGCGAATCAGCGGAAGTTCGATTCAGCCGCGGCGTTGCTGCGCCGCTCGCTCGCATCCAACGCGACGGCGACGAGCTACAACAATCTGATCGTGAACGAGGCGGAGCTCGGCCAGTGGGCGCAAGTGGATTCGACGTGGGCCGCCGAACTGAAGTTCTCGAACAACAACCCGCGCATCGCGGTGAACAAGGGGACGCAATTCTACGCTCGCGGGCAATTCGACAGCGCGATGACGTTCGTCGATTCGGTCGCCAGGGCGAATCGCGGCGACGAGGTGTTGGAAGCCACGAGAAGCGGCATTGGCTGGATCGTCGCCGTGACGCGCGGCCAACTCACCGAAGGGCTCAGACTGGATGGCTTGAACGCCGACTTCAACCGGACACACGGCGTGCCCACCGCGCCGCTCCGATCGGCGCTCGACTCCGCCGTCGTGACGGCGTGGTTCCTCGGTGACAAAGGAAAGGCGCTCAAACTCATTCAAGCCGGCCTGCAACGTGTTCCACTCGACGGCATTCCGCTGCTCGATCGGCCATACGCGACCCTCGCCGAGGCGTACTCCGTCGCCGGCAGGCCCGACCTCGCGAGATCGATGCTGAGCGACTTCGATAAAGTCTCATCGGCCCTCACCGAGGAGGCGGCGTCGCGAACTCGGCATTCGATCCAAAGCTGGATCGCCATCGCCGAGCAACGCTATTTGGACGCGGCGCACGAGGCGCAAGCGGCGGACGTCGGCACTTGCACCATCTGCATGCTTCCCCAGATCGGCTACGCATATGATTTGGCGCAGAAACCGGATTCCGCGATCGCGGCGCTCACGCGCTACGTGAACTCGACGTCGATTCTTCAGCGAATCGGGACCGACCCGTTCTTCCTCGCCGGCTCGTACAAGCGATTGGGTGAGCTGTGGGAAGCGAAAGGCGACCGCGCGAAGGCGGCGCACTATTACGGCAAGTTCCTGGACCTGTGGAAGAACGCCGACGCGGCGCTTCAGCCGCAGGTCGCGGACGCGCGCAAACGGTTGGCGCGATTGAGCGACGTCGAAGCGCGCTAAAAAACGTTCGTGACATTCACGCGCCCTCGAACGGCCCCCGAACGGAGCCGTCTTTGTGGAATCTTAACCAACAGGGCCGCAGCGCCATTCGTAGTTTCAGTGCGCGCCGCAGATTGCCCCCCAAACGTCATTCGGCGGCGTGCGTAGAAGGCGACAGGAGTTCTGGTGCTCGCGTGCTGAACGGGTGGGTGGGAAATTCACGCGCGACGCCAGGCTCCTGTTCGTCGTTTCTGGAGGTCCGTTTTTTTCGCGGGGCCGGGGCTACGCTGTCGGGGAAGGCAAATTCAACGCAGAAGCCGCAGATCTCGAGAACGATCCCGCAGATAACAACAAAGCCTCTTGTTGTTTATCTGCGGGATTGTTGTTCCCATCTGCGGCATCTGCGTTGAGTCTTGCTCGAACGCGATCGTGGCCGAACGTGCACGATCAAGCCGGCGTTGGGCCTACGCGCCTTCGATCGCGTGCGGAGCCGGGCTCGTGCGCGCGGCGGACGTGTTTCCAAGGAGCACGATCAGGATCGCGAACGCCAAATACGCGACGGCCCAATGGTAGGGCAGCGTCGATCCGATGCGCCACGGCAGGTAGACTCCGCCCGAGGGCGTGATCGAGTGGATGAACCCGAAAAACGACAAGACGGAGCACACGGCGAACGTCGTCGCCGCGGCGGTGATGCGCCGGTCGATGAGGAACGCGAGCGCGCCGCCCCAGAGCATCGCCGTGAGAATGAATCCGTGGGCCAGCATCACCATCACGGCGACCGTCGAAATGAAGTCCGGGTTGGTCAGACCTGTGGCCTTCATCGTTCCCGCGGGATCGATCGCCGCCGACATCAACGCGCCGTTGTAGGTCTGCGACAAGAAGATCTGCACGAGTTGCGCGACCGACGGTAGAACCGCGAGCGTGACCGCCGCCGCGTGACGTCTGGGCGTCGCGACGTAACTCTGCTCGGTGATGTCGAGCGCGACGAACACGAGGATCGGCGCCAGCGCGGGCTTGGGCAACGCGTCGGCCATGAACGCGATGTAGCCGAAGATGCCTCCCAACCCGATGAACAGCCCCGTGGCGAGCGTGTATCCGGCTCGTCCGCCCATCGCCTTGTACGCCGGATGCCCGATGTACGGCGTCGACTGGCTCACGCCGCCGCACACGCCGGCGACGAGCGTCGCGACCGCCTCGGTGAGCAGGATGTCGCGCGTGTTGTAGTCGTCGCCGGCGATGCGCGCGCTCTCCGTCACGTTGATGCCGCCGATCACCGTGAGGATCGCGAACGGAAGAGCGAGCGGCAGATAGTCGCGCACCGCGATCGGCATTCCTTTCAAGAACCCTAACGAGGGGAGCGGGGCACCCATCGGAAAGCTCGCGGTCGGCGTCGCGACCGGGTGCACGAGCAGGCCCGCGGCGCCGAGACCGTAGTAGATCGCGACGCCGACGACGACGCTCGCCAGCACCTGCGGCGCGCGCATCGGCAGGCGGAGCTTCGCCACCAGCGCGTAGAGGATGATGCCGAGCGCCATCATGCCGACGATCGGCTCGCCGTAGATCTCGCCGAGCTGCAACGTACCGAGGAGCGCGATGCCCACGCCGCCGATGGAGCCGAGGAGTCCGGCTTCGGGGATCGCGCGCCGCACCCGGTCGCCGACGAACGACATCACGAACTTGAAGACGCCCATCAACACCATGCACGCCATGCCGACCTGCCACGCGACGATCGCCGCGTCACCGGCGGACATCTTCGCCTTCGCGACGAGAAACGCCGGGCCGAGCACGGTGAGCGCCATGCCGATCGTCGACGGCGCATCGAGGCCGAGCGGCATCGCGGTCACGTCGTCGCGGCCGGTGCGCTGCGCGAGCCGAATCGCCATCACCGTGTACACGACGTCGCCGAACAGCACACCGAGCGCGGTGCCCGGGAACATGCGTGTGTAGACGAGCGTCGCCGGGAAGCCGAAGCCGGCGACGAGAATGCCCGCGAGCACGGCGAGGTTGACGACGTTGTCGAGCATCAACCCGAAGAACGCGTTGATGTCTCCCGTCGTCGCCCACGCGTAGCGCGAGCGAGCCGCGGTGTCCACGGTGGCCGTCGTCATCGGCGACGAAGATAGGATGGCGGCCCCTTCCGGGCCACCGTAGGTTCAACCCCCCGGACTGACCCTTCTCGCTTCGAACGAGGGAACGATGATTCGTCTTCGTGGAGCATTTGGAGCGACGCTCGTCGTGATCGGCGCCGGCCGTCTCGGCGCCCAGGCCGGGGTCGGGGGCGGGGGGCCGCCGCGGCAAACCGAGTCCGACGAGTACACGCGTTACGAGCTGCTCGAACCCGGCTCGGCGAAGTTCCGGATCATCTACGAAGTCACGGCGACGACCGCGGGCGCGACGTACTTCTTCAATCCGATTCGAAAGGGCAGCGTCGCGACCAACGAGAGCGTGAGCGACCGCGCGACCGGGAAGCCACTGCAATTCGACGTCGTCGGCGCGACGCTGGCGCGCGAGGGCGGCGTGCGAAGTCAGGACACGACGCAGACGTACATCCGCGTCAAGCTCACGCGCCCGGTACCGGCCGACGGCGGTGAGGCGCGCGTCTTGATCGACAAGACGTACGAGGACGCGTCGAGCTATTTCCTGCGCGGCGACACGATCGTGTTCAGCCGACCGCTCGGGATCAAACGAAACGCGGTGGTGCTACCAAAGGGATACGAGCTCGTGTCCTGCAATTTCCCATCGCAGGTGTTGCAGGAAACGGACGGACGCATCGGCATCACTTTCTGGAACAACACGCCGTCCGAAGCGCCGCTGATGATGCGCGCCGTACGGGTCGGCGCGAAAGAGTCGAGCGCGACGGCGTCGAGCGTGGCTTCACGTTTGGGAGATCGCGCTCACCAGAACCGCGAGATCGTCTACTTCCTTCAGCAGCCGGAGACCCACGCCTTCGACTTGTATCACGACTACACGGAATCGCGGCCCGGAACTAGCACGTACATCAATGAAGTGAGGGCCGGAAGCACGGTGTCGAGCCCGCGGGCGATGAATCTCGACACGGGCGAGCCGCTCAAGTTCGAGATTCTCAAGGGCGAGGCCATCTCGCGCGCGAAGCTCGCCGTGAGCAACGTCACGCCGGATCTCGAGGTCGTGGTGTTTCATTTTGCGGCGGTGAGCCCGGGCCAATCGATCCGGATTCGCATGTTCGAGACGTACACGGACACCGCTCGTTACAAGCTCGTCGGTGACGAGCTCGTCTGGGATCGCAGTTTCGGTCGGCCGTCGAACGCGGTGGTGCTGCCGGCAGGGTGGGTTCTTACGAACAGTGGAATTCCCGCGACGGTCACCACGCAGCCGGACGGCCGCGTCCGCCTCGACTTCATCAATCCGCGGCCGGACGAAATCGCCACGCTCATAACCGCGAGGCGGCGGCGGTAGATCTGGAACTCCTCGGCCGACGTAGCCGTTTAGGGAGTTTCATGGCGAGGTAGAACGGAATTTGGGGGCTCGTATCGTATGACGATCGTCGATGTTCGCGCCGCGGCGCCGCCGCTTCTCGACCGATTGACGCAAGCGCGCGCGCAGACCGAATCGCTCTGCGCTCCGCTGGAGGTCGAGGACTACGTCGTGAGCAGCATGACCGACGTCAGTCCGACGAAGTGGCACCTGGCGCATACCAGTTGGTTCTTCGAGACGTTCGTGCTCGCGCCGTTCGACTCGTCGTACGTCACGCCCAACCCGAAGTACGCGTTCCTGTTCAACTCGTACTACGTCCAGGCGGGCGAACGACACTGCCGCGCGCAGCGCGGTCTCGTCACGCGCCCGACGGTCGCCGAGGTGTACGCGTACCGCGCGCACGTGGACGCGGCGCTGCGCGCGCTGGTCGAGCGGATTGGCGACGATCCGAATCATCCCGCGATGCCGGTGATCGAGCTTGGCGTGCACCACGAGCAACAGCATCAGGAGCTGATGCTCACGGACATCAAACACGTGTTCTGGATGAATCCCATGCGCCCGGTCTACACGACGAGGCGGCCGGCCAGCCACAACGGCGGCGCGGCGGACTGGGTTTCCGTCGAGGCTGGAGTCCACCGGATCGGACACGACGCCGACAGCTTCTCGTTCGACAACGAGATGCCGGCGCACCGCGTGTACGTCGACGAATTCAATCTCGCCGACCGGCTGGTGACCAACGGCGACTGGCTCGCGTTCATGAACGACCGCGGCTACCATCGCCCGGAGCTGTGGTTGTCGAACGGCTGGGCCACCGTGCGCGCACAGAATTGGGAGGCGCCGCTCTACTGGGAGCGCACGCCCGATGGCTGGACGGAGTTCACGCTCGCCGGCGTGAATCCCGTCGACGCCGGCACCCCCGTCTGCCACGTGAGCTACTACGAGGCCGATGCGTTCGCGCGGTGGGCGGGCGCGCGTCTGCCCACCGAAGCCGAGTGGGAGATCGCCGCGCGAGAGCAGCCGGTGCAAGGCGCGTTCGTGGATGCGCGAAACTTCCATCCCTCGCATGCCGGACCGTCGCGCCCCCGCCCCGGATCGCTGCGCCAGTTGTACGGCGACGTGTGGCAGTGGACGCAGAGCGCGTACACGGCGTACCCGGGCTATGCGCCGTCCGCCGGCGCGCTGGGCGAGTACAACGGCAAATGGATGTGCGACCAGTGGGTGCTGCGCGGCGCGTCGTGCGCGACGCCGCGGTCGCACGCGCGCGTCACGTACCGCAACTTTTTTCCGTCCGACGCGCGCTGGCAGTTCATGGGCATCAGGCTGGCGAAGAACGCATGAGCGCATCGATGCATCCGCAGCGGGCGTCGCGCGCCGCGCACACCGAGCGGGGGGAGATCCTCGCCGACGTTCTGCATGGCCTCGGCGGAACGCAGAAGACTCTGCCGCCGAAGCTCTTCTACGACGACGTCGGTGCGCGGCTGTTCGAGCGCATCTGCACGCTCGACGAGTACTACCTCACGCGCAGCGAATTCTCGATCCTTCGAGAGCGCGCGGGCGAGATCGCCGAGTTCATCGGCGCGAACGTGGCGCTGATCGAGTATGGCAGCGGCGCCGCGACGAAGGTCCGTTTCCTTCTCGACGCGCTGCGTGCTCCCGCGGCGTACGTGCCGATCGACATTTCGCGCGAGCAGCTCGCGCGGGTCGCGGCGGAGCTCGAGGCGGACTATCCGACGCTGGCCGTGAGACCCATCTGCGGCGACTACACGCGCCTCCTTCCACTGCCGAATCTGCCGGCGCACTCGCGGCGCGCCGCTTTCTTCCCCGGCTCGACGATCGGAAACTTCCACCCGGCCGAAGCGGCTGCGTTTCTCACGCGCATTCGTCGCACGGTGGGAGCCGGCGGAGCACTCGTGCTGGGCGTCGACCGTCGGAAGGACGCCGCGGTGCTGCACGCCGCGTACGACGATCCGCAAGGCGTGACCGCGGCGTTCAACCGCAACATGCTGCGCCGCATCAACCGCGAGCTCGGCGCCGACTTCGATCTGTCGAGCTTCAGGCACGTCGCATTCTTCAACGACGACGCGAGCCGGATCGAGATGCACCTCGAGAGCACACGCGACCAATCGGTGCGCGTCGCCGGCAACACGTTCGACTTCGTGCGCGGCGAGACGATCTGGACGGAGTCGTCGTACAAGTACGACGAGGACCAGCTGGCGACGGTCGCCAGCGCGGCGGGGTTCCGCGTCGACCGTCTCTGGACCGACGCCAACGAGCTGTTCTGGGTCGGCGCGCTGACCGCGGCATCGTGAGCGACGACGCGCCGTCGGGCGGCGGGGAGACCAGCCGCAACTGGGTCGACGTCGGCTCGACGGCCGATCTGTCCGAGCGCTCACTCACCGGCGTAACGGTCAACAATCTCAAGGTCGCGATCACCCACGTCGCCGGCGCGTTCGGCGCGCTCTCCGGCGTCTGCAATCACGCGGGCGGTCCACTCGCCGAGGGGCGGATCGACGGCGAGTACGTCACCTGCCCGTGGCACAATTGGAAGTACCACTTCAAGACGGGACTCGGCGAGCCGGGGTTCGAGATCGACGCCGTCCCGTCGTACGACGTGAAGGTCGAGAACGGGCGCGTGATGGTGTCGCAAACGCCGGTCACGAAGCGGACGCGCGGGTCACATCCGCCGCATCCGGTGGCGCGACGCATCCAGCGCGCGCCGGGACGCGTGCGCGTGCTCGGCATCTCGACGACGAACATGGACGTGCAGAATCCGCGCTACTCGACGTCCGATGACCTCCTGGCCGAAGCGATGCACCACGCCGCGACGGAGCTCGACGTCGACACGCAGACGATTCACCTGGCCGGTCTGCGCTTTCGGCCGTGCGAGGGCTACTACTCGAAGAGCGCTCACGCCTGCACGTGGCCCTGCTCGATCACGCAGATGGACCCGCAGGACCAGATGGAGGTCGTTTACGAGGCGATCGTCCACTGGGCCGACGCGATCGTCGTCGCGACGCCCATCCGCTGGGGCAACGCGAGCTCGCTCTACTACCGCATGGTCGAGCGGATGAACTGCGTGCAGAACCAAGTCACGATCGCGAACCGCGTGCTGCTGAGAAACAAGGTGGCGTCGTTCATCATCACGGGCGGCCAGGACAACGTGCAAGCCGTGGCCGGCCAGATGCTCGGCTTCTTCGCCGAAGTCGGCTGTCATTTCTCGCAGTTTCCGTACATCGCGCACTCACGCGGCTGGTCGGCCGAGGACATGGAGAACAACACGCGCGCGGTGATGATGAGTCCCGAGCTGCGCGAAGGTGCTCGCAGTCTCGTCGCGCGCGCGGTTGACATGGCGCAGCTGCTCCTGGATCACGAAGAGGCGCCGCACACGACGGCTCGCGGAGGCCGGAAGGCGCACGCGATGGTGAAAGCCGAGCTTGGAGTCGATCAAGGCGAGCCGGCGGTGGTGGAGCACTAAGCGTCGACACTCGCCCAGGCGAGTCCGGAAACAGCGACCGCAACAGCAAGGAAAAACGATCCCGCAGATTTTGTTGTCTTGTCTTACAGCGGTCGAAGACGCGCTAAGCGTTTGCGCGTTGAATGGCCCTCGCCGCCAAGATCGCAGAGTCCAAGAAGGCGTGCACCTGCTCCTTGGGCTCTTCGCCGAGTCTCGATCCGGGAAGCACGGCGCCGACCCATTCGTGCGTGTGCCACGCCCCGCCGCCGCCGAGCGAGGCCGTCGCCGCGTCGGGCTTGGGGGAAGGCGACATGTTCACGTAGAAGTACGGCTCGTCGTAGTACTGGTCGCCCGGCTCCATGCCGACCCCGATCGTCTTTCCGCCGCCGAGGTCGATGAGCGTCGCGATGTCGAAGTGGTGCGGCCAGCAGCGAATCTCACTGGCGTCGGTCGTCGATGAACGGACGTAGTCGAGCGCCTTGCTCGCGGCGAAGTACCATGCGTCCAACTGCGCGAGCGCGGCGGCGTTCTTCGTGTCGAACGTCGCGCCGTCGTCGACGTCGTGGTGCGGAATCTCGTAGTGGCGTTTGAGCGTGAGGCGGTCGCCGTCGGCGCCGCGTTCGGCGATGCGTGCGCGGAGCCAGTTGGCGGCGTCGTCCATCGTGAGGCCGTGAAGCAGCGTAGACGCGACGATCTGATTGTCTTCGCCCGCGACGGAGAGCGACAGGTCGGCCGGTTGGACGAGGGCTCGGAACGGCTGGGGCGCGGGAATCACACGCGCGGCGAGCGCGCGCAAACTCTCGACCCACTCGAGATTGGTGTGGCTGTCGTCCGGCTCCGCCGGCAGGTACGAAATGCCGGTCGCCGTAGCGAGCTGCGCCGCGTGGTGCAGCTGCAGCCGGGCATCGGTGAGCGTTTGGGCCAAACCAGGATCGATAGCGACGGCCACGGCTAGCTCCGCGGTGAGTGAGCGAAAGGACCCGAGATCCAACGGTGTTCCACGGGCGTATTGTAACCGGATGCCGCCCGCCGCCGGTCGGCGTAACTTATCGAGGGTGGAACCAAACGCCGCGCGGAACGGTTTTGAACGGTGAAGGCAAGGACGCCTTCCACGCGCTTTCTAAGGGACTGACATGCTCGAACGAACTCAATTGGCGCGGTTTGCCGGCATCATCGCGATCGCCGCCGCAAGCATGACGACCGCAGGGGTGGGCGCTCTTGGCGCCCAAACGACCAAAATGGCGCAATCGGGTAGCCATACCATGAAGAACTTCACGAAGCCGTCCGACGACAGCCTGAAGAAGGAGCTCACGCCGCTGCAGTACGAGGTCACGCAGCACGAGGCCACCGAGCGTCCTTTCCAGAATGCTTATTGGGACAACCACGAGCCGGGGATCTACGTCGACGTCGTATCCGGTGAGCCGCTCTTCAGCTCGACCGACAAATTCGAGTCCGGAACGGGCTGGCCGAGCTTCACGAAGCCGCTCGCGCCGGAGAACATCAAGACGAAGAGCGACCGCACGCTCGGCATGGTGCGCACCGAGGTTCGCTCGGCACACGCCGATTCACACCTCGGCCATCTCTTCGACGACGGGCCGCGCCCGACCGGCATGCGCTACTGCATGAACTCCGCGTCGATGCGCTTCATCCCGGCGTCCAAGCTCGCGGAAGAAGGGTACGGCGAGTACGCGCATCTGTTCACCGCCGCAGCCAAGAAGTAAACCACTCCGTCCGTAGCGGTCCGTCTCCGCACTTCGCACCCGCACTCCGCCTCATTTTCCACGTGAATATCGGCGTCGTTGGCGCGGGCGGAATCGGCAGCTACTACGCGGGAACGTTGAGTCGCGCGGGTCATCAGGTTCACCTGGTGGCCCGCGGCGAGCATTTGACCGCGATGCGCGAGCGCGGCCTCGAGGTGCGGACACCGGACGAATCGTTCACCGTTCGCCCGGAAGTGTCCGACGACGGTGCGCTGGTCGCGAACTGCGAGTTCGTCGTCGTCGCGGTGAAGAGCTATTCGTTGAGCGAAGTCGGCCCGACGCTCGTCGGCGCGGCGAACAATGGCGCGACGATGGTCCCGCTGCTCAACGGCGCCGACGTCACCGAACGGCTCGTCGCGCTCGGCGTGCCCGAGGCGGCGATCCTCGGCGGCATCGTCAACGCGAGTCTCGTGCGCACCGAACCGGGGGTCGTCCATCGAAAGGGACCGAGCGACCGCGTCACGGTCGGCGAATTCGGTCAACCATCGAGCGAGCGCGCGACAAAAATAGTAGACGCGTTCGCGAAGGGCGGATCGAACGCGCGTCTCAGCGCCGACATCTCGGGCGACATCTGGCGCAAGTTCGCGTTCATCGTGCCGATGGGCATCGCCTGCGGGCTCGCGCGTCAGCCGATGGGTCCAGTTCTCGCGACGGACTCCGGCCGGCGAATCCTGACGAACTCGCTGCACGAGGTGGCGTTGGTTGCCCGCGCCGCGGCCGGCAGGCTCGACGACGCCGACGAGATCAAAGTGCGAGACGAGCTCTTTTCGATCGGGCCGGCGATCAAGCCGAGCTTTCTGCTCGACCTCGAGCGGGGCGGGCCGTCGGAGCTGGATTTGCTCGCGGGGACCGTTCGCCGGCTCGGCCGAGAGCACGGCGTGCCGACGCCGATCACGGACCTCGCGACGGCCGCGTTCGAGGTCGCGCTGGCCGGATAGCCGGGAACTCTCGTCCCGCGTCGCTCGTTTTGAGAAAAATGGATCAAGCCGACGCGCACGTTCCACAGGCTTCGCCCGGATCGAATCGCGACCGCGAGTTCGCGGAAATCGCGCTGCCGCTCCTGCCGACGATCGCGCGCGTCGCTGCCGCGCTCACCGACGATCCGTCCGACGCCGACGATTTGGTGCAAGAGACTTTTCTTCGCGCATACCGCCACTGGAACACGTTCGTGCCCGGCACCGATTGCAAAGCGTGGTTGTCGACGATCTGCCGGCACGCGTTCGTCGAGCAGCGGCGGCGGAACGCGAGGTCTGTCGTGGCTGACGACCAGGAGTTGGAGAATCTGGCCGCGGTGCGCCAGCACAACCGCGCCAAGGCGAGCGATCTGGACGGAATGTTCGGCCGCCTCGATCTCGGCCCCGCGATCGCGCGGGCGATCGCGGCGCTCGAGCCGCACTACCGCGACGTCGCCACGCTCGTTGACGTCGATGGATTTACCTACGAGGAGGTCGCGGCGGCGCTGGACATACCGATCGGCACGGTCCGATCGCGGCTCTATCGCGCGCGGCGCCAACTTCAAGAATCTCTCATCGACTACGCGGTCGACGCCGGTTTCAAGACGTCAGACGCGTCGCAGCGGTCTCAAACGATCACCCTTCGACCGATTCCCGAGCGTCGCCATGGTTAGTCGCGCAGAATGTGAGTTCGTCGTCATGCGGCTCTGGCCGTACCTCGACGGCGTCCTGTCCGAAGAGGAGCGCGAACGCATCGTGCGGCACCTCGAGGTGTGCCGGGATTGCCACTCGCACTTCGACTTCGCCAACGCGTTTCTGGATGCCGTCGCGGCGGCGCGGCCGCACCTCAAAGTGAACGACTCGCTGCGGAGCCGAGTGATGGGCGCATTGACGGCCGAGGGGTTTCGCGCGGCGGGGAACTAGGCGGACGGGTGGACCGGTAGGCTGCGAGGCGGGTAGGCCGGTAGGCCGCTACGACGAACGGCGCGGGTGACTAATGGCTTACTCTCACACGTCGAGCGGCCCAGCGCCCTTTACCCGATTCTCCTCCCCATCCACGCCAGACTCTCCCTCACATGCGTGTTCCAGTACCGCCACGTGTGCGCGCCGGGCCACTCGGCGTACTCGTGCCGAATGCGAAGGCGATTGAGCTCGTCGTGTAGCGCGCGGTTCTGATCGATCAGCGCGTCTTCGGTTCCGCAATCGATGAACATCGACGGCATGCGCCCTTGCCGGCGCTGGAGTGTTTCGGCGGAACGCGCGGGATCGGCCGTGCGCCAGCGCGCGAGGTCCGTACCCCAGTACGTCTTGTACCGCGACCAATAGACGGCGGCCGCGGGAAGCAGTATGTCCGCTTCGGTCGCGTACTGCGGCGGTGCGACGAACGGATGCGGCCCGACATACAGCGGCGACACGACACCGGAATGGCTCGCGGCCGCGCTGAACACGTCCGGGTAGTGCAGCGCGATGCTCAACGCTCCGTAGCCGCCCATGCTCAATCCACCGATGCCTCGGTGCGCGCGGTCGGCCTGCGTGCGGTAGTGCGAATCGACATAGCGCACGACGTCATGCGCGATGTAGTCGTCGTAGCGCTGGTGATTCACGCAGAACGAGAGCGGCGCCTCGGCGTGCACGGTGTCGGCGCATGCCCGATAGTCGAGTTGGTTCGTCCACGTCGTGTACCAACCGTCGTCGCCGTCCGGCATCACGATGATCATCTCGGGCGTGCCGCGGTTGAACAGCGAGTCGGCTGCCGCGTCGATCCCGCCTTTCGCCACCCAGTCGGATTCGGCTCCAGAGAGTCCGTGCAGGTAGTAGGCGACCGGGTATCGCACCGACGTGTCTTTCGCGTACGACGGCGGCAAGTACACGACGAGTCGCTTCGCGACGCCGAGCGCGGGCGAGACGAATAGATCCTGGCGGATCGTGCCGTTCGGGATCGTCGTGCGGGGAGACGCCGACGGAGGGGTCCACGACCAATGCCCGCACGCGGTGGTGAGCGCCAGCGCCGAGGCGGCTGTTGCAATCAACGTCCGTGGACCGCGCATCGATCGCTCCGTTGGTGACGACGACAAACTGGAGCAAACCCGGACATCGCGCCACGCGGCCGAGGACGATGACCGGCAGCCGAGCGCGGCTATCTTCTTGTCATGCACGACTCGAGCGCGCGTGGGCGCGGCGGATGGTATCCGTGGTACGTGGTCGCCGTGCTGACGTTGTTCAGCGTCAGCGGGAACATCGACCAGCAGATTCTCAGTCTGCTCATTCGCCCGCTCGAGCGCGATTTTCACCTGACCGACTCGCAGTTCGGCTACCTCGGCGGGGTTGCCTTCGCGCTGTTCTTCGCCGTGCTCGGCTTGCCGATCGCGCGCCTCGCCGATCGTACGAGCCGCCGAAACGTGATGGTCGGCGGCGCGACACTCTGGAGCTTGTTCACGTCGCTGTGCGCCGGAGCCAGAACCTTCGGGCAACTGTTCGTGTTGCGCATGGGCGTGGGTGTGGGCGAAGCCACGCTCAACGCTCCCGCCGCGTCGCTCCTCGCGGACTATTTCCCACGCGACAAGTTCGCCGGCGCGATGAGTGTTCTCAGCTTGGGAATCTTCATCGGCTCGGGCGCGGGCTACGCCATCGGCGGGTACATGGTAGGAGCGACGGCCAACGCGGCTACAGTCGATGTTCCGATTCTTGGCAGCATCCACGCGTGGCAGCTCGTCTTTCTTGCCGTAGGACTTCCCGGGCTTCTCATCGCGCTGTTGTTGCTGACCGTCCGCGAGCCTCGTCGGCCGCGCGACGGCGAGCAGCCTTCCGGTTCGTTCGGCGCGCTGATGGCCCACGTCGGCAAACATCGCCGCACGTTTTTCACGCAGGGCGTCGGCTTCGCGATGTCGTCGAGCGTGAACTTTTCGCTCGTGGTCTGGATTCCCGCCGTCTTTCTTCGTCGCTTCAATTGGAACGAGGCGCAGGCGGGGCGGCTTCAGGGACTGCTCACGATCTTCATCGGGCCGATCGGCGTTCTCGTCGGCGGCTGGATCGCGAATCGTCTCGTGCGAGCGGGAAAGACGGACGCCCCGCTGCGTGTCGGCATGATCGGCGCCGCGGGAATGCTCGTCGCGGCGACCGCGTTCCCGCTCGCGCCGACGGGGATGGCGGCCGGCTGGTGGCTCGCCGTCGTCAACTTGTTCGCGGCGATGCCGTGGGGCGCGGCGTCGGCGTCAGCGGCCGAAATCGTTCCTCGGCATCTGCGAACGCAAGGCGTCGCGTTCTACGTGCTGCTCGTCGCGCTGATCGCGCGCTCGCTCGGTCCGAGCTCGGTCGGATGGTTGAACGACTATGTGTTCCACGACCCGCTGGCGGTCGGCCGATCGCTGGCCATCGTCAACGTCGCTGGAATGACCATCGCGATCCTGTTGTTCGCCGCGGGACTCGGCGCGTTTCGCCGGACGCTCGCCGAATTGGACGCCGCGGAGTCGCACGGCCTCAGTCAAACTCCACGCGCGACGGCGGCTGCTCGCGGGTGACCTGCCCGACGGCGATGTCGGCGCGCGCGTAGTTCTCACCGCGCACCGGCGCCGCGGCGATGCGGCGGAGCATGTTGATCTGCCCGACGTGCGTGAGCGAATCGGCGATCGCGCCCTGGAAGATCTTCTGCGCGCCGAAGTGCACCTGGGCGTCGGACGCGAGATAGGCGTCGAGCGCGGCGAGCGAACGGAAGAACCGGTCGACGTCGGCGTTCCAGTCGCCGGGTTTCGTGTCACTCCACCTCTGTTGACCCTGCGCCTGGGTCAGCGCCCAGTCCATGAGGTCGCCGAGGTGGGCGAGGATCTGACCGGGTGTGCGCGTCCCGTCGGCGACGATGAAGGTCGAGAACGACGACGGCGCTCCGCGCATGGCCTTCGATGCTCGATAGGCGAGCGTGGCCAAGGTATGGCGAAGGAACTGCCGGCCGCCGGGGATCGGGGGAATCGGATGCGTCATGGGATGTCGAAGTGGATCGTGTGGGTTGCCGCGCTTGGACGGCAGCTTAAGTGTTCGGCATGTCGAAAGGGAGACTCGAGGCGTTCAGCGACGGCGTGATCGCGATCCTCATCACGATCATGGTCCTGGAGCTCAAAGCTCCGCAAGGCGTGTCGCTCGGCGCGCTCCGCGAGGTGATCCCGTCACTGCTCGTCTACGTGCTGAGCTTCGTCTACCTCGGCATTTACTGGAACAACCATCACCACATGCTGCACCTCACGGACCGCGTCAACGGCGCCGTGCTGTGGGCGAATCTGCACCTCTTGTTCTGGCTGTCGCTCATCCCGTTCGTGACGGCGTGGATGGGCCGGAATCACTATGCGTCCGTGCCGACCGCCCTGTACGGTGTGGTGATGGTCCTCGCCGCGATTGCGTACGAGGTCCTTCAATTCGCGATCATCGGAGCGCAGGGCGTGGACTCGCAGCTGGCGCGCGCCATTGGAGCGGATCGCAAGGGCAAGATTTCTCTCGCTCTCTACGTCGCGGCGATTCCGCTCGCCTTCGTGCAGCCGATGATATCGGACGCGATTTTTGTCGTCGTCGCGGGGGTGTGGCTGGTGCCGGATCGGCGGATCGAACGGGCGGTGGAGTAGATCAGTACTCGGCCACTCGGAGTTCGATCGCGCGTTCGACGCTCGCTCGCCGCTAGAAATCGGACGTCTGACGTCTGATTTCGGACATCAGACTCGGCGTCCAAACGGAGCCCGAACACACTCGGAGCTCCATCTAGTCACGCCTAGTCAGACGTCCGATATCAGACGTTAGTCGTCTACGCGTACCGTATCCACCGCGCGACTTCGGCAAAGCTCGGCTTCTTCCCGTACATCAGCATCCCCACACGGTAGATGCGAGCCGACAGCCACACCGCGCCGATGCAGCCGAGGATCGCCACCACGATCGAACCGGCGATCGTGATCGGTGAAACCGTGGTGAGTCCGACCCGCAGCGGCACGATGATCGGCGACGACCACGGGAGCCACGAGAGCGCGACGGCGAGCTTGCTGTTCGGATTCACGAGGACCGTGTTGACCAGCAGCCACGTGCTCATGAGGAGAATCAGCACGGGCGCCGCGGCCTGCTGTGCTTCCTGCTCGCTGTTCACCATCGATCCGGCCGCGGCGTACAGGCTGGCGTAGAACACGAATCCGATGATGAAGTAGACGAGAACGAGGCCAATCGTCGCCAGGCTGATCGTCGCGAATCCGCCGCCGAACTGGTCGGCCGCCGCGGCTGCCGCTTGCCCGCTCAGCCCCTTCGTCAGGATCGGCGTCACGAAGCTCATCAAGTACGCCGTGATTCCGAGCCACGCGGCCTGCTGCGTGAGTCCGACCCCGCCAACGCCGAGCACCTTGCCGGCGAGCAGCACCTCGGGTTTCACGCTCGAGATCACGACTTCGGCGACGCGCGTCGATTTTTCCTCGAGCACGCCGCGCAGCACGTTCTGGCCGTGGAACACGATGGACATGAACAACAGCACGCCCACGATGATGCCGGCGAGGAATCCGCCGGTGCCCGAGCCCGATCGTCCGCGCTCGGTGATGCGCTCCGATTTGAGACGGAACGTCGCCGTCGCGAGATCTTTCACGACGTCCGCGCGAACGCCCTCGCGCTGGAGCCGCGCGATCATGACGTCCTGGCGCACGATCGTGCGCAGTTTGTCGATGTCGTTGATCGTGGATGCGTTGCGGCCGGAATAGCTGGCGACGTTGTTGGTCAGCGTGCTGTCCGTGAGGACCAAGTAGCCGACCAGACTGTTCGGCTGCTCGACCTGCGTCTGCAGCTCACGCTCTTTCGCGGGAAGTTCGGCCGTCGTCGCTACGATGACTCGCGGCTCGATTCCATCGGGCCGGCCGAGCGTCGTGTCGGTCTTGAGCGTCGTCGCGATCTGTTCGCCAAGCCCCGTCCCGCTGGCGTCGAGAATCGCGATGTTGCGCAGCGCGCCCCCCGACGCGCTGCTCCGCGCCGCGACGTACACTGGGAACAGCATCGCGCCGGAGAAGATCGCCGGAACGAGCAGCGTCATCACGATGAACCATCGCGAGCGAATGCGTTCCATGTACTCGCGCTTCGCCACGACGAAGAGTTTGCCGATGTTACCCATGGCCGGACATCCCCGTTTCGACGCCGCTCGCGCCGACGCGTTGTAGGAAGATTTGGTGCAGCGACGGCTGCATCAGCTCGAAGCGCTCGATCGACGCGCCGGCGTCCACCAGGCGGCGCAGCAACACCTGCGCGTCGGCGTTCGGCGCCAGCTCGAGCTCGAAGTAGTTGTTGGTGTCGTCGAATTTGCGGACGAGCTGCGAATCGCGCAGCACTTCGGTCACGCCGTTGTGCGCGCCGCCGGAAAGGCCGAGCGCGATGTTGCGCGTGCCGGCGCCCCGCTTCACCTCGGCGACGCTGCCGTCGAGCACCTTCTCGCCGCGCGCGATGATGCACACCGAGTCGCACATCTTCTCGGCGTTGTCCATCACGTGCGTGCTGAAAATGACCGTCTTGCCGCGCCGCTTGAGCTCGAGCACCGCGTCCTTGAGCGCCTGTGCATTGATCGGATCGAGTCCGCTGAACGGTTCGTCGAGGATCACCAGTTCGGGGTCGTGCAGCAGCGTCGCGATGAACTGCACCTTCTGCTGCATGCCGCGAGACAGCTCGTCGACCTTCGCGTCGCCCCAATTCTTCTGCGGCGTCACGAGCCCGAAGCGCTCGAGCCATTCGTCGATGCGCGGCGCCACGTCAGCGGCGCGCATCCCCTTCAACTCGGCCAGAAAGAGCAGCACGCGGCGCACTTGCATCTTCTTGTACAGCCCGCGCTCCTCGGGGAGATATCCGACGCGGTCGAGGACGCCGTAGTCGGTGTTCGGACGGCCAAAGATCTCGATCGTGCCGGCGTCCGGAAGCAGCACGTCGAGAATCATGCGAATGGTGGTCGTCTTGCCGGCGCCGTTGGGGCCGAGGAGACCGTAGACGGATCCGCGAGGAACCTGAAGCGAGAGCTCGCGCACGGCGACGTGCTCGTCGAATCGCTTGACGATCTTGCGGATGTCGATTGCCAGATCAGACATGGGAGAGGTGTTCGAGGAGCTTGCACGTGGGTGCCACGACGGTAAAAGATGGCGAAAGTTTCCGTCTGTGGCGCGCCCCCCGCCGGAGGGCTTTCTTTAGGGCATGATTGGCCTCCTCGCCGCCGACACCCTGGTCTTGTTCGTCGCGGCCAGCCTGACCAAGCCCCTGCAACCCGTTCTCGACGCCTTTACCGCGCAGACCGGGATCGTGGTCCAAAGAGAGAGCGGCGCCTCGTTGGAGCACGTGCGCAAGATCACGGACCTGCACCGCGTCCCCGATGTCCTTCTTTTGGCGGACGCCGACGTCTTTCCGCGATACCTGGTTCCAGCTCATGCCACCTGGTACGCCGACTTCGCCCGCAACCGGATGGTGGTGGCCTACACTCCCAAGTCGAAGCACGCCGCCGAGATCACGCCGGACAACTGGATGTCGATCCTCGCGAAAGGCGACGTCGAGGTCGGGCGAACGGATCCGAAGATCGCGCCGGTCGGATATCGCACGCTGCTGATGTTCCAGCTCGCCGAGCGGTTCTATCAAAAGCCGGGGTTGGCGAAGTCGCTCCTCGACCACGCGCCGGACCGCAACATGCGGCCCAACGCCGCGGAGCTCGCGGGGCTCCTTGCCGCGGGAGAGCTGGACTACATCTACGATTATCAGTCCGTCGCGGAGTCGAACGGTTTTCGCTATGTCGCCCTGCCGCCCGCGATCGACCTCGGCGACGCACAACGCGAGAAAGAGTACGAGAGCGTTTCGGTAGACGTGCGGGGCCCGACTCCAGGCTCGACGATGCTCCTGCGCGGCGAGCCGATTCTCTATGGAATGTCCATCCCGCGCGCGGCACCGCATCCGGCGAGCGCCAACCGGTTCGTCGAGTATCTCTTCTCGCCGACGGTGCTGAAGCAACTGCGCGACGCACACGTGGACATGATTGCCCATCCCGTCGTACATGGCGCAGGCGCCCCGTCCAGCATCCGCGGTGGGGACGACCGCTAGCGCCGACCGGAAGGCGCCGCCCGCGGCGCCGGCCCCGGTCGCGACGCGGGGAAGGGGCGGCGGAACGGTCGCGTCGATCGTCGTCGCGCTGATCGCGTCGATCTTCCTTCTCTTCATCGTCGGCCCGGTGGCGGGCCTCGTCGGTGCGGGTGGAGCGCGCGGCGTCGCCTCGCTCGGCAGCGACTCGGAGCTTCGGCAGTCCCTGTTGCTCACGGCGCTCACCGCGACGACGGCGACGCTGCTCGGCATCGCGGGGGGCACGCCGATCGCCTACGTGCTCGCGCGACGCACTTTCCGCGGCAAGGCGTTTCTCGCGGCGATCATGGATCTGCCGCTCGTCATTCCGCACCCGGTTGCGGGCATCGCGTTGCTCCTCGTGCTCGGCCGCGGCAGTGCCGTCGGCTCGGCGTTGTACTCCGCCGGGTTGCGCATCGCCGGCTCGCCGGCCGGAATCATCTGCGCGATGCTGTTCGTATCCGCGCCGCTCTACGTGAGCGCGGCGAGAGAAGCGTTCGCCCGCGTCGACGCGCGCTTCGAGGCGGTCGCGCGAACGCTCGGCGACGACGCATGGCGCGCGTTTCGCCGAGTGACGCTGCCGCTGGCGTCGCGCGGACTCACGGCGGCGGCGATCGTCATGTGGGCGCGCGCGGTGAGCGAGTTCGGCGCGATCGTGATCCTCACGTACAATCCGAAGGTCGCCAGCGTGTTGAGCTACGATCGATTCACCGCGTTCGGGTTGAACGAGGCGTTGCCGGTTGCCGCGGTGCTCGTGCTGCTCGCCCTCGTTCCGCTGGCCGCGCTGCGCGCGTTGAGGAAAGAATGACGGGTGGACGGGTGGACGGGTGGACGGGTGGACAGGAGCCGCGCGAATGATCGCCCTCCGACTCGTCAATTCGCGCGTTGGAGGGTTCCGGCTTACGGACATCACGTTCGAGGTCTCCGCCGGCGGCTACGGGGTCGTCATCGGCCCAGCGGGGGCGGGGAAGACGACCCTGCTCGAGACGATCGCCGGCGTGACGCACGCGACGTCGGGGCAGATCATCCTGCGTGGCGAGGACGTGACGACGCTCGCGCCCGAGCGGCGGCGGCTCGGCATCGTCTATCAGCACGCATATCTGTTCCCTCATTTGACGGTGCGCGAGAACGTCGAGTACGGCGCGGCAAGCGCGGACGACGCCGACGACGCGGCCGACCGATTCGGCGTCGAGCCGCTCTACGATCGCGCGGTCGCCTCGTTGAGCGGCGGCGAGCGCCAGCTCGTGGCGATCGCGCGCGCGGTCGCGGCGCGGCCGGAGGTCCTGCTGCTCGACGAGCCCTTCAGCGCGCTGGACCCGCGCACGCGCGGCACGACCCGTCGACAGCTTCGCGCGACGTATTTCGAAAGAGGATTTACAGTTCTGCAAGTCACGCACGATTTCGCCGAAGCGGGGGTGCTCGGCGACGTGGCGATCGTGCTCGACGGCGGGCGGGTGGTTCAGAAGGGCGACCCGGCCGACGTGTTCCACCGCCCGGTGTCCCCGTACATCGCCGACTTTTTGGGTGTCGAAAACGTCTTCGCGGGCACGGCGCGCCCGATCCGGACCGAGGCGCCGGACTGGCGGGACGCGGCGAAGAACCAGTTCGCCGAGCTGCCGGTGGCGTTCACGACCGGCAATTTGACGTTCTACGCCCTCGGCGACGTGGTCCCCGGCCCCGCGCACGCGGTGATCCGGGCGGAAGAGGTATCGCTTTCGGCTGAGCTCTCGATGTCGTCCATGCAGAACCAATTCCGTGGACGAATAGTGGAGATCGTTCCCGCCGGCGCGTTGAGCAAGGTGACGGTGGAAGCCAGCGGCACGCCGATCGTGGCCGCGGTGACGGCGCGATCTGTCAGGGAGCTTTCACTCGATGTGGGTCGCGAGATCGTCGCCGGGTTCAAGGCGACGGCCGTTCACCTCTGTTAATACCGGTTCATCGATAGGCCAGTTCTTGCCGTGGATATAAGGGCGTCCGAGGTCTTCTAGCGGACGCCGTATACGGGGGGTATTGTGTGCTGAACGGTCCAGCCAGCCGACGACGGCCTCGGCTCCCGCCTCCCATGGCTTCGCAAACCCCACCTTCGGGTACGTTCGCCGGTCGCTACACCATCGAGCGTGAGCTCGGGCGGGGCGGGACGGCGACTGTTTTTCTCGCGCACGACACGACGACGTCGACGTCGGTCGCGTTGAAGGTATTGCATCGCGAGCTCGTGGAGAGCGTCGCGGCCGATCGTTTCCTGCGCGAGTTCCGCATGAACGCGGGGCTTCGCCATCCGCACATCGCGCCGATTCTCAACTCGGGGCAATTCGGCGCCGATCTGTTCTTGGTGATGCCGCACATGGAAAGCGGCTCGCTTCGCACGCGACTCGACAAGGAGCGTCAGCTCTCGGTCGAATCAGTGGTGGACATCGTGCGCGCGATCGGCTCGGCGCTGCAGCACGCGCACGAGCGCGGATTGATCCACCGTGACGTGAAGCCCGAGAACATTCTCTTCTCGGACAAAGAAGCGTACTTGTCGGACTTCGGCATCGCGCGCGCGGTGGAGCGCGTGGCCGGCGACTCGACGACGTCGTCGGGCATCGTGCGCGGCACGCCGGCGTACATGAGCCCCGAGCAGGCGAGCGGCGACCATCATTTCGACGGCCGCAGCGACCAGTACTCGTTCGCGTGCGTGGTATACGAGATGCTCGCCGGGATGCCGGCATTTCATGGGCCGACACAAGAGTCGACGATCGCGTTGAGGTTCAGAGTTCCGCCGAGGGAGATCAGCGCGTACCGGCCGGGCGTGTCGCAGGCGATCGAGCGGGTGATTCAGAAGGCGATGTCGCTCGCGCCGGCGGATCGCTATTCGAACATGACGGAGTTTGTGAAGGCGTTCGATGCGGCGGTGACCCTACCTGCTGCCTCGGTGCGCCGAGTGCGCACGCCCCGAACACCGCTCCTTTTTGCCGGGCTTGCGTTGGTGCTAGCTCTCGGTTGGTTGACGACGCGCCCCGGCGGATGGCTTGAAGATATTGGAATTATCAATCCCAAACTAGATACCACGATCTACATCGTGGTTCCGGTCGACTCGGCCGCGCTCGATGCTTCGGACGCGCTGTGGAGCCGACTGTCCCGTTGGTCCGAGCTGACGCTGGTCGACCGCTCCGTCGTCGCAGAGGCGGCGCGCCAGGCTCGGGGCACGACCGCGCAAGACCGCGGGCATGTCGTGGCAGCCTCGCTTCGCGCGGGGCGATACCTGCGTGTAAGGAGCGCGCGTGTACGAGACTCTATCGAGGTTTCGGCGGCGCTCTTTGATACTCGGACCGATACCCGTTTGATCGAAAAGACGTTGCGATTCGCGAACTTCGGAGCGGCGGCCGGGCTTATCGACGCGCTCGCTGATAGCATGCTGTTCCGCAGCGCCGTCGTGCGTGTGCCGCGGCCCCAAGGCCGCGGTGGGACCAATTTCGTTAGTTCGCGGCAAGCCTTCCTTCGCGGGCAAGCGGCACTTGAGGAGGGAGACTTCCTCCGCGCCGACTCAGCGTTCTTTACCGCGACCCGAATCGACCCCGGCGACGCCCAAGCATTAATCTGGCTGGCGAACGTGCGCAGCTGGATGCGCAACTGGAAGGAACACTCCTGGGGTCAACTCACGCGACAGGCGACCCAAGCCGTCGCACTGCATGGGCCGGTCGCGTCATCGGACAGTGTCCTCCTGATTGCACTCGTCGCCCTGGACGCTGAACGATGGCAGGACGCCTGTTCCGATTTGTCGTCGCTGACAAACATCAACCCATTCGACTACGCGGCGTGGTACGGATTGGCCAATTGCCTGGGGCGGGACAAGGGGGTTCTGCGCGATCCCGCTACCTCTGGTTGGCGATTCAGGTCGAGTTATGAGCGCGCGCTGCGCGCATACGAGCAGGCGTTCCGACTTCGGTCTTCAATGTTGCGCGGATTTGGCGGCCGCTCGCTCGGCAGCCTTGAGGATCTTTTTTTTACTCGCGGCATGCGCTATCGGGAGGGCGTCGCGGTCGCGCCAGACACTGGATTTTTTCGGGCCGTGCCGCAGTGGCAGCGCGATTCGTTGGCGTTCATTCCGTTGCGAGGGGATCAAGCCCTTCAAGGGCCGTGGCCTGATGCTCAGGCTCTTGCCGTGCAGCGACAGCGAGAGCGCTTCCATGCCATTTCTCAAATGTGGAGAGCAGAGGCTCCGACGAGTGTCGATGCGGCTGAAGCTCTCGCCATCTCGCTCGAACTGCTCGGCGATGCGGGGGCGCTCGACACGATGCGTCTCGCGCGAACGCTGGCGTCGACGCCGAACGACCGGCTCCGAATCGCGGCCAGTGAAGTCCTGCTGAGAGTCAAGTTTTCGGTTCCGTCCGACACAGTTGGCCTGTACACAGCGCGCGCCCTCGCTGATTCGCTGCTCCGGACACACTCGCCATCCGAGCATGCCGAAACGCAATTGCTTGGCAGCCTGGCCGGATTGACTGGCCACGGACTCCTCGCGGCTCGCTACGCCGCCGCGGGAGGGGTCATCGACGGCGTGCCATCCGCCATTGCGCAGAGCGGCCCCGCGCTTCTGGCTGGTGCGGCGATGGGCGCCTCCTGCGATACACTGAGAGCCTTGGAGGACGCAGTCGAGAGCAGCGTCGCAACCCTGCCCGGAACGGCGGGAAGCCAGATCCGGGCGGAATGGCTGATGCGCGCAGCCGCACTCGCGTTTCCTGACTGCCGACTGCGAACGCTGTCGACGGCGGCTCAATCGCATCCGCACCCGGATGCGCAAACCGAGTTGTTGGTCGCACTCGGCGGCAACGCCGATGCAATCCGGAACGGGCTCGCGAAGCTTTCGCGCGTACGGTCCACCTTTCGACCGGCGGAGATCAGAATGGAGGGCCTCCTTCCCGGGGCGGCCGCATTCGCTTCGATCGGGGATACTCAGCGCGCGATCGACTGGCTTGATCCCACGCTCAAGGTGCTTCGTCTGTCCGCCTCTCAGAATCTGGCCAACGTGGTGCAAACGGGGTCGCTCGTCCGAATCATGGCACTACGCGCGAGGCTCGCCGAGCGCCAAGGCGACACTGCAACGGCGCGTACTTGGGCGAAAGCCGTGGTCATCTTGTGGTCGGGTGGCGACCCCTTTCTGCGTTCCACTCTTCAGGAGATGGAGCGCCTAGCGCGCTAGAACTGGGCAGTCTGTTCGAAATGCCTACGACGTTCCTTTTCACCCGCTCGGAGGGCAAGATGGCCTCAAGTACAACGCAGCAAGGGCGCAGGATCGCGCTTGCGATGTTCGCGGGAACCTTGATTGGCGCTACCGGGTGCACGGAGGAGCACTGGAGCGACTCGCACATGACGGGTACACGACTCCTGGCGACGGCGCCAGAGTGCCCGCAGGTGTGGGACACGATCCCTGTGTTTCTGGCGACCAAGACGGACTCCGAGAGAGTGGCGGCTGGGGGAGCGTCCTCGGTGCCGGGCTACTCGGCGCTCGCCGCAACAGGTCCAATCACCGACATACCCGAGTTCCACGACTGTCAGAAGTTCATCGTTCCCGGCATCGAAGGGCACCCTTCGCAGTACCAATCGCTGTTCGCGATCTTCGCGGCATACAAGCTCGATAGCATTGTCGGAGCGCTATCGTTTGACAACACGACGTGGAGTTCGTCTAACATTTCGGTCGCAACCGTCGACGCAAGTGGACGTGTGACGGGTGTCAGCCCCGGTACCGTCGTCATCAATGCCACGTCAACGGTCGCGCAAAATCGCCGGGCGAGCCTGGCGGTCACCGTGACGACGAACGCTCCACCAGTGAAACCGGTACCCGTCGTCGCACCAGGACCCGGCGTTTCTGTCCGCGTCGGCGACTCTTTCTCCGTCGCGGCGACCCTTGGTGCACCAACGACGACGTCATTACCCGTCGGGGAGATCTATACGTACGGGGCGGGTTACGACGCACTGGGAATCGGTCCGAACTTCAACTGCTTGTTTCTCTACTTCGACGCGACAGGAAACCTGAGCGCGAAAGTAGTCAACGTGGGATTACCCGGATCGAACGGCAAAGCCTGTTTCGATGCTAGCAATTTCAACGATCAGGGAAGACCGCTCGAAGTATTCAGGACGCCAGGACTAGCGGACAGTGATTATCCCCCCGCTGCTCGTTGGGACTGGGATCCGGTGAACAATCGGCAATACATCGGGATCAAATGCGGAGCCGCATGGTGCGAAATCGGCAGTCGAGGGGCCAGACCCTTCACCGTCTCGGCTGGCCATGCACCCGAGCTGGCATCGACAATAACCGTTCCTCGCGTCTTGGGCGTGAAAGGCTGGTACGATGAGCAGTTTCTCGCCGTGAAAGACGGCTCTGGTCAATTCGTACCATCGGGACTCAAGGGAATCGTGATTCCCGACCCCGACCTGGTCTCAAAACACAAAGGAAATTTCGATCAAAAATGGGTCCACGTTGCGTATGTCGGACTCGACACGATGACCGGTGCGCCAGAAGCAGCCAAATACTACAAGCAAAAGTTCAACTTTGATCCGGTTCCCGCTCAGCTGCCGCTGACCCACATGAATATGCTCTCTATGTGCTATGGCACGCGGAGCGACTGCCATGTCCCGTCGCCTCCTCCCGCCGAAGGTTGCGGGCCCGAGCAGAAACTGCCTTTCATTTGGTTCATCAAGCGAGTCTGGGTCAGATTGGACGCGCCCAGCGGGGGCAGACCCATGTATCGCTGCGTCACTCGCCGAGACCACGCGGCCGGTCTGCCGCCAAACGGTACGAACCCGGCAACGGCCCGGTTCCGTTGGCTTGCTCTTGATGAAACGACGTGGAACTACTGTGAAGTTGCCGGCTGTTGCGAAGCCGACGGCAACCAGAGATCGGTTGGTTGGCAGTGATTGATAGGACATAGGAATAGGAGGCGGCGATCGTAGCGCCGAATGAGCCGAGGGGATTGAGGTGGGCTTGCGCCCACTCCGCTCAGCGTGACGAGGGACGGCACTATTCGGGCGGAGGAGCGGACGTCGCGCTCCTCCGCCTTTCGCTTGCGGCGCAGTTCGCGTGCTTCACGCCGGACGGTCGAACATGTACGTTGGTCCCATGCCGACCACCCCTCGCTTCGCCCTCGCCGCGCTCTTCCTCGCCTCGACGACCGCCATCGCCCAACTCCCCATCCCGTCGTCGAACCCACGAGTCCGCGCCGCCCTCGACATCCTCAAAACTGACAACGCCTGGACGCTCCAACAGCAAGTCGAGCTGACCGCGATCCCCTCACCGCCGTTCAAAGAATCCAAACGCGGCGCTGAGTTCAAAAAGCGACTCGAAGCCCTCGGCCTCAAGAACATCCGCGTCGACACCGCCGGCAACGTCATCGCCGAGCGGCGCGGGCTGGGGAATGGGCCGACGGTCGTCATCGCCGGACACCTCGATACCGTCTTCCCCGAAGGCACCGACGTCACGGTGAAGCACGACGGCACCAAGCTCCGAGCGCCGGGCATCGGCGACGACGATCGCGGGCTGGCGGTGGTCTTGGCGGTCGTGCGCGCATTCGAGAAAGCCGGCGTGCAGACACTCGGCACCGTCTACTTCGTCGGCGACGTCGGCGAGGAAGGTCCGGGCAACCTCCGCGGAATGCGCAGCCTATTCTCTCGGGATCTCAAGGGGAAGGTCGATTACTTCATCTCTGTCGACGACACGGGGCTCGGCATCGCGAGCCGGGCAGTCGGCAGCTATCGCTATCGCATCTCGTACAAAGGTCCGGGTGGGCATAGCTACGGAGCATTCGGCATCCCCAATCCGATCCACGCGCTCGGGCGCGCGATCGCCGGGATCGCCGACATCCAAGTGCCGACGAATCCCAAGACGACGTTCAACGTCGGCGTGATCCAGGGCGGCACGTCAGTCAACTCGATCTCCGGCGAGGCATCCATGGAAGTGGACATGCGCTCCGAGGACGCCAAGTCGCTCGCCGACGTCGACGTGAAAGTGCAGCGCATCATCCGCGACGCGCTCAACGCCGAGAACGCGCGCTGGACCGGCCCGCGCGCGGCGGCGGCGAAGATCTCGCTCGTCGTCGACACGATGGGCATTCGCCCGACGGGAGGACAAGCCGACTCCGCGCGGATCGTCCAGACCGCGCTCGCCGCGGGCAAAGCGCTCGGCTTCACCTCGACGACGGGCGCGTCGAGCACTGACGCGAACATTCCGATCTCGCTCGGCATTCCCGCGATCCGCATCGGCGGCGGTGGCAACGCGGAGGGCGCGCACTCACTCGGCGAATGGTACGACGATGGGCCGACCGGCTACATCGGTCCGCAGTGGGCCGCGCTGCTCGTCGCCGCGCTCGCCGGAGTCCATTCGGGAGTTACGCCATGATCAAGCGATCGTATCTCGCCGCGCTTCTGATCGCGGCACCGGCGCTCGCGCAGCAACCGTCGCGCTCCGACTACCACGCGCTCGGCCGCGCGATCCTCCGCGAGCTGATCGAGACGAATACCACGGCGTCGGCGGGCAACACGACGGTTGCCGCCGAACAGCTGCAAGTGCGCTTCAAGGACGCGGGGTTCGCGCCCGAAGACGACCAAGTGGTCGGGCCGACGCCGAAGAATCGAAACCTCGTCGTGCGCTATCGCGGCAGCGGAGCGCACAAGCCCGTCCTGCTGCTCGCGCACCTCGACGTCGTCGAAGCGAAGCGCGACGACTGGACGTACGACCCCTTCGTGCTCACCGAAAAGGACGGGTACTTCTACGGACGCGGCACGCAGGATGTGAAGGGCGGCGCGGCCATGCTCGTCGCCGCCCTCCTGCGGATGAAGCAGGAGAAGATCGTCCCCGACCGTGACTTCATACTGGCGTTGACCGCCGGCGAAGAGGGCGGCATGCCCTACAACGGCGTTCAGTGGCTGATCGCCAATCAAAGACCTCTCATCGACGCCGAATACGTGATCAACGTCGACGCGGGCGGTGGAGAGTTGGAGAACGGCAAGCACACGCTGTTCGACGTGCAGGCGGCCGAGAAGGTCTTTCACTCCGTATCGCTGACGGCGAAGAATCCGGGCGGCCACAGCTCGCTGCCGCGCAAGGACAACGCGATCTACGAGCTGGCCAAGGCGCTCGAGCGCGTCGGTGCCTACGAGTTTCCGGCAAAGCCGAACGACGTCGTGAAGAAGTACTTCATGCAGGCGTCGGCCACGGTCGCGCCTCAGGTGGCTGCCGACATGCGCGCGGTCGCCGCGGGAACCGCGACGCCCGCCGCGGTCGCCCGCCTCAGCACGACGCCGCTCTACAACGCGCTGATGCGCACGACGTGCGTCGCCACGATGCTGAACGGCGGCCACGCGCCGAACGCGCTCCCGCAGACCGCGACCGCGTTGGTGAACTGCCGCATGCTTCCCGGCGACGATCCCGCGGCCGTCGAGCAGGCGCTCGTACGCGCCATCGGCGACACGGGCGTTCATCTCGCGCCGATCGACACGGCCCGGCCCAGCCCCGCGTCGCCGCTTCGCCCCGACGTGTTCTCCGCCGTCGAAGCGTCGGTCAACGCCGTGTGGGGGAAGGTGCCGGTCGTGCCGATCATGGAGACCGGCGCGACTGACGGGCTTTTCCTGCGCAATGCCGGTGTGCCGGTGTACGCGTTCAGCGGCCTGTTCATCGCCACGAACGACGTCCGCGCCCACGGCAAAGACGAACGCATCCTCGTCACGGCGTTCGATGACGGCCTGGATTTCACGTACGATTTCCTGAAACGCATCACGCGATAGAGTCCGTCCACTGCAACTGCCTTACCGCCGAGACGCAGAGGACGCAGAGGACGCCGAGGGCAACACTTTGGGAACCGCCTCGGGAAGGCACTAGGACCTCCCGGGCTTGGTCCAAAAGCCTTCGCAGTCCTCGCGGTTGCTCATTCTCTGCGTCCTCTGCGTCTCTGCGGTGAGGTTGTTCGAATTGCAGCTAACGCTGACGCACCGCGACGTGCGCTTGGCCGGTGGCTACGCCGCGCACGATCAGGCCGTTCTTCGTGACGTAGAGCCCTTTCACCGCCACTGAATCGACCGTGGCGCCGAGAGTCATGGCGTCGCCGATCGTGCGGTTGAGGCCCATCAAGAGCATCTCTTTGCCCTTGTCGATCGCCTCGGAGACGGAGAACTTCGCGCGCTGGCGGAACATGGCGCGGAGATCGTCGGCTTTGAGCCAGGCGTAGGTGTTGATCAGCTTGTCGTCGGTGGTCAGGTCGTAGTCGAGATCGGGGACGAGCACCTCGCGCTTCTTCGCGTTGTAGACCGGCGTGCCGAGGAACCGGAGACGACCGTGCGCGTCGCCGCTGAACGCGACGGTGAAGGCGAGGCGGCCGAGTGAGGCTGGAGTCACGATGGTCGTGTCGATGCGCACCGTGCGGCCGCTCGTCGTGAAGCTCTTTCCCTCGAGCGCGCGGGCGACCGCCTTCGTCGCCGCGTCGTAGCCGACGACGCCGTCCATCTGGATCCGGAAGCCGTTCGCCGACGTGTCGCGTCCCAGCGGCGGCAGTGAGACGCGTTCGACCCTCGGCGTATCGACCGACGTGATGATGCGCGGCGACGCCGCGAGCGTAACCGGAACGCGCAGCGTGTGGCCCGTGCCGCGCACGCGTCCCATCGCGAGCCGGCCCGGGCCGAGAGAGAGCCACACACCGTCGGTGAGTCGAATCGGCCGCTCCAACAGACCCCACCACTCGACGAAACGATTCCTCAGATCCACCTCGGCAACCTTCTTGTCGATGTCCGGCAAGTGGTCGATGATGCCGAGGCGCGCGGCTTCGACGACGCGGGGCGTGATGTCCTTGTGCAGGAGACTCACGTCGCAGTGGTCCTGCGGCAGCGTGGAGGCGGGTTCGACGCGGACGATCTGCGCGTGCGACGCGAGGTGCCAGTTGTCGGTGAGCGTGAGCGGCGTCGCCATCTCGATGACGAGCCGCGGCCGATTCTTCGGATCTTTGCCGCAACCCGCGCTGATCGTCGGTCCGATGATCGGCTTGAACCAGCCGCGCACCTGGTAGTCGAGCGTCGCCTGCAAGTGGACGAGACGGCCGTCGGCAAACGCCGTGAACGGGCTGCGGTCAGCTTGGAATGCGTAGTGACGATGATCGTCGTCGCCGGCCTGTCGCACGCTGTCGATCGAGCCGAACGTCTTGGGCACGGCCCGCTCGACGACGCGCAGGATCGCGCTGAAGTCGTAGTCGAGCGGGACGCTGAACCGCGAGGTCTCCGGAGGGGCCGGCGGCGGTATCGTGAATTCCGAGTCCGCCCGGCTCGTGTCGTTCGCGCTCGAACGACGGTCGCACCCCGTCAGGGATGCGACGACAGCAAAAAAGAGGAGGAGGGAAAGCAGCGGAGGGGCGAATCCAATCGGCCGCGTCGTCGTCCGGCGCATACTGTCATACAATAGAAAGCGCGGCGGCCTCGAGCGCCACTTTCCCTCCCCTCCGGGCGGTCATTTTGCCGGCTTTCCGAAGTTGTAGCCGAACGAGATGCCGTACGTCGGCTTCGACCCGCTTTCGGTCGGGATCAAGACGCTCGGCTGGATCGTAAACACCTTGTTGAAGACGAAACCGCCACCCAACTGGATGACCGTGGTGTTGTCGTCGCCCGAGCTCGAAACGCCGCCGAGCGATGACGAGAAGTGGTCCATCTCGTACAACGCGCCGCCGAACGGAACGAAGTCCATCGTCGGCGACATCGCGACCGTCGTGCCGATCGATCCGCCGAACGCGAACGCGCGGAGCGAGCTGCTGACGGTTCCAAACCCGGTGTCGAAGTCCGGTCCCGACTGATACGCGAAGCCGACCAAGGGGCAGAGCTGCACCGAGCGCGACGTGTTCATCGCGATCGAGTAGCCGCCCTGCAGGCTGACCCCGTTCGAGCCCGCGTCGAGGTCGTCGAACTGCGTGTGGACGTACTCAGCGCTGCCGAACAGGCTATTGCTCGAGCCGAAGGCCAGGCCGCCGCCATATGCCTTGGCGCCGTCCGTGAACTGCATTCCGGCGCCGATTCGGGTCGATCCGGCCGAGAACGGGGCCGTTCCCTGGCAGACCTGAGCATTGGTCGTATTCGCGATTCCCGCGACGAGACCGAGCGCGGCAATTCCGAGATAGTGTGGTCGCATTGTGATCCGGCTAGGGTGGATGAACCCGCCGCATGACGGGCTACTCGTTGACGAGCCCGTTACGCTAGCGGTCACCGCAGCGGTTGTCGGTGACGAGAACCGCTTTGCCAATCGGCATAATGGAGTCGGGCGTTGGCATCACGGCCGCGCTCCGAGCATTTCGGAGGGGCAAGCGAGCCTAGCCTCGAGCATCAGCAGGAGCTTTGAGCTACGCGGTTTAGGCTCATGGCTGATGCTTATGGCTGTTGCTCGAAGGCTAGGCTCGGGTGACGGCACGAGATTCCAGCCGAGGAGGAGTTGCCGGACCGTCAGTCAGGCGACCGCGCCGAATAGCTCGCGCGCACGCGCGACGCCCGCGACCAGCGCCTCGATGTCCGCTTCGTCGTTGTACACGTAGAACGACGCCCGCGCCGTTGCCGGAACTTCGAGTCTTCGCATCAAAGGCTGCGCGCAGTGATGACCGGCGCGAATGCATACCCCGTTCTCGTCGAGAATGGTGGCGAGATCGTGCGGGTGGATGCCGGCGACCGTGAAGCTGGCGACGCCGCCGCGAACATCCGGTGGCGGACCGAAGACGCGGACGTCCGGAATCTCCGAGAGGCGCGCCGACGCGAGGGCGGTCATGGCGTGCTCGTGCTCGCGAACCTTGGCCATGCCTACGCGCGCCAGATAGTCGCACGCCGCGGCGAGTCCGACGGCGTCGCCGACGTTGGGGGTGCCGGCCTCGAACTTGTGCGGCAGCACGTTCCACGTCGTGCGCTCGTCGCCGACATACTCGATCATGTCGCCGCCGGTCTGATAAGGCGGCATCGCCTCGAGCAGCTCTCGCCGCCCGACCAGGACGCCACACCCCATCGGCCCAAGCATCTTGTGGCCGCTGAACGCGTAGAAGTCGACGTCGAGTTGGTCGAGGGAAAGCGCCATGTGCGGCGCGGCCTGCGCACCGTCGCACACGACGACCGCGCCGACCTTCCGCGCGATGGCGCTCAGCGTCGCGACGTCGTTGAGCGTGCCGAGCGCGTTCGAGATGTGCGGGAAGGCGACGACCTTCGTGCGAGGCGTGATGAGTGCGGCGAAATGCTCGATGTCGACGCGGCCGTCGCTCGTGATGCGCGCGATGTTCAGCTTTGCGCCCTTCTCGATCGCGATCTGCTGCCAGGGGACGAAGTTGGCGTGGTGCTCGAGACCCGTGACGACGATCTCGTCGCCGGCGCGCACGTTGGTGCGTCCCCACGCCGTTGCGACGAGGTTGAGCGATTCCGTCGTGCCGCGCGTGAAGATCAGTCGGTCGGTGTCTTTCACGCCGACGAAACGCGCGACTCTGAGTCGAGCGTCGTGATACCGCTCCGTCGCGCGTGCCGAGAGCGCGTAGGCGCCGCGGTGCGGATTGGCGTTGTCGTGCTCGTAGTACTCGAGCATCGCGTCGAGCACGGCGCGCGGCTTCTGCGACGTCGCGGCGGAATCGAGGTAGTGCAGCTCGGGGTTGGCCGCGAGCAGCGGAAAGTCCTTGCGGTCGACGATCATGCGCCTTCTCCCGGTCCGCCGCCCTCGGCGTCGGTCGAGACGACCGGCACGCTCTCGACCTTGGACTCGAGCGCCGCGTGCAGCGCGTGCCAGGCGAGGCTCGCGCACTTCACGCGCAGCGGAAACTTCGCCACGCCGCCCAGCGCGCGGAGCGATCCGAGCGATTCGCGCTCACTCTCCGGCAGTGTGCCCGTGACCAGCCGATGAAAACGGTCGAAGATCTGTTCGGCTTCCTCGCGGCTCTTTCCTTTCACGGCGCCGGTCATGAGCGACGCCGATGCCTTCGAGATCGCGCAGCCGCTCCCCATGAAGCTCACGTCGGCGATCCGGTCATGGTCGAGCTTGACCCACAGCTTGAGCGAGTCGCCGCACAACGGATTGCGCCCCTCGACCGTGCGATCGGCGTCGGGAATCTCGCGGAAGTTGCGCGGCTTCCGGTTGTGCTCGAGGATCAGCTCCTGGTACAGCGCATCCGTGGACACGGTCGACGCTCCGCCCGTCAGACGAACCGCTCGAGGGTCGTGCGCTCGAGTCCCTCGCGGACCGCATCGACCTCGATCGTCTCGAGCACGTCGGCGGCGAACGCGTAGGTGAGCAGCCGACGCGCCAGCGCGTTGGCGATGCCGCGCGACTTCAGATAAAAGAGCGCGGCTTGATCGATCTGCCCCACGGTCGCGCCATGCGTACACTTCACGTCGTCGGCGAAGATCTCGAGCTGCGGCTTCGTGTCGACGTGCGCGGTGTCCGAGAGCAGCAGCGTGTTGTTCGTCTGCTTGCCGTCGGTCTTCTGCGCGATCGGCCGCACGTAGACCTTGCCATTGAACACGCCGTGCGACCGTCCGTCGAGAATCCCCTTGTAGAGCTCCCGGCTGAACGTGTTGGGCTGTGCGTGGATGATCTGCGTTTGGTGGTCGCAGTGCTGTTCGCCGTCGAGCATGTAGAGCCCGTTCAGCGTCGCGCCGCTCCCTTCGCCGTCCAGCGTCGTGTAGACGTTGGTGCGCGACAGCTCGGCGCCCGTGGCGAGCGAAAACGAAACGTAGTGGCTGTCGCGCGCCTGCTCGACCTCGATGGTTCCAACGTGGTACGCGCGGGACGCTTCGCGCTGGATCTTGTAGTGGCGGAGCGACGAGCCGTCGCCGAGCGTAACCTCGGTGACGGCGTTGGTGAAGTACGTCGAATCGGTCGCCGACGCGTAGGTCTCGATCACCGTCGCGGTCGCGTGGCGCTCGACGATGATGAGATTCCGCGGATGCATCATCGCTCGGGCCGCGGCGGCGTCGGTCACGAACAGCAGGTGAATCGGCCGACCGACTTCGACGTTGCGTGCGATGCGCACGACGGCGCCGTCCTGCGCGAACGCGGCGTTGAGCGCCGTAAAGGCGTGCGATTCGTGGCTCGCCAGGGACCCGATTCGCTCGGCGACATCCGGGGCCGACCATGCCGTGGCGAGATCGGTCACCTCGACGCCCGCCGGCAACTTCCTGAGATCCGAGAGCTCGGGCGCGAACCGGCCGTTCACGAACACGATCGTATGCCAGTCGCCGGCGCCCACCCCGAAGCTGAACGGCGCGAGGTCGTCGCGGCCGATGTCGCCGGTGCGCGACGCGAGCAGAGCGAATTCCTGATCGGCGATCGGCGCGACGCTCGTGTAGTGCCAGTCTTCGTTCTTCGGCGTCGGGAAACCGAGCGCGGAGAACCGATCGAAGGCGGCCCGCCGCAGGGCGCGCACGGCCGCCGGAACGCCGACGTCGCCGGAGATGACGTCGAACGCGGCCGCGTACGCGTCGGCCACCATGACGGGCGCGCTCACGACGCGGACGCCCCCGCGAGCTCGGTCACCCAGTCGTAGCCCTTCTCCTCGAGCTCGAGCGCCAGCTCTTTCCCACCGGACTTGGCGATGCGTCCGCTCACGAGCACGTGCACGAAATCCGGCACGATGTAGTTGAGCAGCCGCTGATAGTGCGTGACGACGATCGTGGCGTTGTTCGGACGCTTCAGTTTGTTGACACCATTGGCGACGATGCGCAGGGCGTCGATGTCGAGCCCGGAGTCGGTCTCGTCGAGGATGCCGAGCTTGGGCTCGAGCACCGCCATTTGAAGAATCTCGTTGCGCTTCTTTTCGCCGCCCGAGAAGCCGGTGTTCACGGAGCGGTTGAGCATGGACGAATCCATGTCGACCAACTCCAACTTCTCGTCCATGAGATCGGCAAACTCGAGCGGGTCCACCTCGTCTTCGCCGCGCGCCTTGCGAACTTCGTTGTACGCCGCCCGCAGGAAGTACGCGTTCGACACGCCCGGAATCTCGACCGGGTACTGGAACGCCATGAAGATCCCCGCCTGCGCCCGCTCTTCCGGCGGCATGGCGAGCAAATCCCGGCCGTTGTACGAGACGGAGCCGCTGGTGACCTCGTACGCCGGATTCCCCGCCAGCACCTGCGCGAGCGTGCTCTTGCCGGACCCGTTCGGGCCCATGATGGCGTGGACGGAGCCGGTTTCGACCGTGAGGGTGACGCCCTTGAGGATGGGCTTGTCGGCTACGCTTGCTTTGAGATCTTTAATAACGAGAAGAGACATTTCTGATTCTGTAGGTCACCGGTCACAGGGTCCGGTCTCCGGGAATCGGGGAGAACTGAGTCGTTCCCAGTGACCTGTTACCGGTGACCAGTGACCAAGAGTATTCAGTTAACAGTGATCGAGTTTGGTGCGCGCGCGCCGTTCTTATCCGACGGACCCTTCCAACGTGATGCCGAGCAGCGCCTGCGCTTCCAGCGCGAACTCCATCGGCAGCTCCTTGAACACTTCCTTGCAGAACCCGCTCACGATCATCGAGACCGCCTGCTCGGCGGACAGCCCGCGCTGCTTGAGATAGAAGATCTGGTCTTCGCCGATCTTCGACGTGCTGGCCTCGTGCTCGACGATCGCGCTGTTGTTGCCGACTTCGACGTACGGGAACGTGTGAGCGCCGCAGCGGTTGCCGACGAGCATCGAGTCGCACTGCGTGTAGTTCCGAGCGCCGACCGCTTTCGGCAGCACCTGCACTCGACCGCGATACGAGTTGTTTCCTTCGCCCGCCGAAATGCCCTTGGAGACGATGGTCGACTTCGTGTTGCGGCCGATGTGAATCATCTTCGTGCCGGTGTCGGCTTGTTGATGATTGTTCACGACGGCGACGCTGTAGAACTCGCCCACCGAGTTGTCGCCCTGGAGAATCACGCTCGGATACTTCCACGTGATCGCCGAGCCGGTCTCGACCTGCGTCCACGAAATCTTGGCGTTCTTCTGCGCCTTGCCGCGCTTCGTCACGAAGTTGTAGATGCCGCCGCGGCCTTCCTTGTCGCCGGCGTACCAGTTTTGGACCGTCGAGTACTTGGCCGTCGCGCCTTCCAGCGCGACGATCTCGACGACGGCGGCGTGCAGCTGGTTCGTGCTGCGCTTGGGCGCCGTGCAGCCCTCGAGATAGCTGACGTACGAGCCTTCATCGGCGACGATCAGCGTACGCTCGAACTGGCCGGTGTCGGCCGAGTTGATGCGGAAGTAGGTCGAAAGCTCGACGGGACAGCGCACGCCTTTCGGTACGTACACGAACGAGCCGTCGGAGAAGACGGCACTGTTCAACGCCGCGAAGAAGTTGTCGCTGTACGGAACGACGGAGCCGAGGTACTTCTCGACCAGCGTCGGGTGCTCGCGAATCGCTTCGCCGAGCGAGCAGAAGATGATGCCGTGCTTCGCGAGCTCCTCGCGCATCGTCGTGCCGACCGACACCGAGTCGAAGATCGCGTCGACGGCGACGCCGGCGAGCACCTTTTGCTCCGTCAGCGGAATGCCGAGCCGCTGGTAGGTCTTGAGCAGCTCGGGATCGACCTCGTCGAGGCTCCCGAGCGGCTTTTTTGTTTTTGGAGCCGAGTAGTAGCTGACGGCCTGATAGTCGATCGGGTTGTAGTGGACGTTGGGCCAGTGCGGCTCTTTCATCGTGAGCCAACGCCGATAGGCCTTGAGCCGCCACTCGACCATGAACTCCGGCTCGTTCTTGCGCGCCGAAATCGCGCGAACGACGTCCTCGTTCAGCCCGGGCGGGAACGTGTCCGACTCGATGTCGGTGACGAACCCCGCCTCGTATTCGCGAGTGATAAGCGATTCGATCGAGCTACTCATCTATGCTCCACAAGAGCTTGGTGCCGCCGACGGCGACCGGCCAACTCGCTACGGGCAAGCAGCTTAGGCAGTCGGCGCGTGGGCTGGTTGTGGGATCGCTCGACCGAGCAAACGGGGCGATCCACTATGTCGATAAAATTAGTCGGATTTGAGGGGGGAGGCCAGTTCCGGCGGGAACTCCCCAACTCCGAGACTGCGGAACGCGGAAAACTGGCCGACGGGCCGGGGTCGCACGGAATGACGTTTTTGGCCCTTGAGTCGCGCAACTCAAAGGGCGGCGGGAGCCCTCGTCGCATACGCCTAGCCCACTCGCCGACGAGCCGGAGATGTCCCAAATGCGCGCCTCGAGAATCCTCGCGAACGTCATCCGTACGACCGGAAGCGCGGCCGTCATAGCTCCTTTGGCGCTGGCGGCTTTCGCTTGCGGCGGGGGCGCTTCATCGACGACCGGCCCCGGGGGGCCGAGCGGAAACGCCCGCTACTACTTGCAGGCCAGTATCGACGGAGCCGCATGGGGCGAAGACGCGGTCTCCGCGGCAGCGACGGGAGCCCGCTGGGCCGCCCCGGGTCTCTTCACCATCTCGGGATACGATGCCTCGAGCAACATCACGATCCTGATTACGCTGTACAACGTCTACGGGCCCGGCACGTATGCCCTTGGCGTCAACGCCTCGAATTCCGGGGGCACGGCCCAGGTCACCAACATCAGTGCGGGGTGGGCGACCCCGCTCTCTGGAGCCGCGGGTTCGGTCACCATCACGAGCCTGACGCAGACTGAGATGGCCGGCACATTTACGTTCGTCGCGAACGGCTTGCTCAACGTGCCGGCGACGAGCCTCAAAAACGTCACGTCGGGAACATTCGACCTCCCGGTGAAGGCAAACGGCGTCATCACGCAGCTCACCGGCACGAAGGGAAGCTCGATCAGCGGAACGATCGCCGGTTCCGCGTTCAACCTGGCGACGATTACCGCCACCACTTCGACCACGCGCGGACCTCAAGGCGCGACGATCGGCACGACGCTCACGTTCGGCGGCGGCTCGACGACTTATGGGATGGGCGGGTCGGTCCCCGCGATCACGGGCCCAGGCGTTTACCCGCTCGGACCCGGCAGCGCCGCCAACGGCTTCAACGCCACGACACTGAACGCCAGCCTCACGAACGGAACCGTGATTCAGGCATGGAACTCGAGCGATGCGCTGAGCACCGGCTCGGTGACGATCACGAGTTTCACGCCGAATCGGATCCAAGGTTCTTTCAGCGGCAACCTGGGCCCCGGCTTCGGAACGTCGGCGCGGATCAACGTAAGCGGAACGTTCGACCTCGCGATCGCGATCCCGTAGCTAACCGACTTCGGCCATCACCTGCCGCAGCAGCGAGGCCGCGAGCTCCACCTTATAAGCGTTCTTGGACAAGGGCTTCGCGTCGAGCAGCGCGCGTTCGGCGAGCGTCGCGATGGCGTCGTCATCGAGTCCTCCCGATGCGACGTCTTCTTCGACTGACGAATTCACGCGCCACGGCCGCGGCGCGACGCCGCCCATCACGATGCGCACGCCGCCGTCCATGCGCTTGCACGCGGCGACGCTCACCAGCGCGAAATCCCACGCGTCGCGCTGCATCAGCTTGTGGTAGCGCTGTGTGCCGCCGACGGACTCGGACGGGATCGTGATCGCCGAGATGAATTCGTGCCGTTCGAGTGTCGTCTCACGATCGGCGCGTTCCGAGGGCGACAGGTAGAGGTCCGCCAGCGCGACCTTTCTACTTCCGCGCGACGACGACACGATCGCGGTCGCTTCGAGCGCGGTTAGAGCCACGGCCGGATCTGACGGATGAACCGCGTAACACGGCCCCGCGTCGAGAATCGCGAGATACTGATTCTCACCTTCCGTCGCGGGACACGACGAACCGCCGCTCTTGAGACAGGAAACGCCGCGGCGGAAATACCAACATCGCGGCCGCTGGCAGAGGTTCCCGCCCAACGTTCCCATGTGGCGCAACGCCGGCGTGCCGACGACGGCACACGCTTGCGCGAGCGCCGGGAACTGCGACGCGACTCGTTGATCTTTCGCGAGGTCCGCGATGCGCGCCGCCGCGCCGATCGTAACGGATCCATCACGATGCATCACCACGTCGGCGCTGCCGGGAATCGTGCGCAGATCGACGAGCGTTTTCGGTGCGGCGAGCTTCTCTTCGATCGCGACCAGCAAATCCGTGCCGCCCCCGAGCGGCACTGCGCCCGGCTCAGCGAGCTCTTTGACGGCGTGTTCGAGCGACACGGCCGCTCTGTATTCGAAAGGATGTGTCACGGCCAAAAAGAAAGCGGGACCCATGAGGTCCCGCCATTGCCGCTTTCTTGGTTCCGGCCCCGCGGCCCGCCCGACCACTGCCTACTGTCCACCCTCCGGCGGGGCCAGATCCCCGGACCCTTTGCCATGCCACGTCGGATCCGTTGGATGACGGTAGGTCTGTTTGTGGACGTACGTCGCCGTGACCACGCAAGCGAGCGCGAGTGCGATGATGAACGCGGCGATGCCCTTGCCGCCGTTGGTCACGGCCGGAACGTATCGATCGACGTGGGGTGCCATGGGAGCTGAATGTAACCGGCCGATTCGGACGGCGAAACCGCGACGCCGCGGGCGACTACCCAGCGCGAAAAAGGGCGATTTCTGGTTCGAGTTCGGTAAGAACCGCCGATTTCCGCAACCTTTGGCCGTGCACCGGGTGTCTTACGTGTTGAGCGGGGCGTAACTTGGGACGCCTCGCAGTCCCGGCGATACGACGTGACCGTTCTTAGAGACGAGCTCCAGCGCACTTTAGGCACCTCCTACACCCTCGAGCGGGAGCTCGGCGGCGGCGGCATGTCGAGCGTGTTCGTCGCCCGCGACAATGCGCTCGGGCGCGCGGTCGTCGTGAAGGTCTTGCCGTATGAACTGGCGGCGGCCGTCTCCGTGGATCGCTTCAAGCGCGAGATCATGCTGTCGGCCGCGCTTCAGCATCCGCATATCGTGCCGGTGCTCACCGCGGGCGAGATCCCGGCAGACGCGTCCGTCTCGCCACCGACGCCGCTGCCGTACTTCATCATGCCGTTCGTCGAGGGCGAGTCGTTGAGGACCCGCCTCGAGCGCGGACCGCTCTCGGTTCGGGAGACGGTGACCATCCTCAAGGACGTCGCGCGCGCTCTCGCCTACGCGCATGGGCGCGGCGTCATTCACCGCGACATCAAGCCGGACAACATCCTGCTCACGACGGGGTCGGCGACGGTGACCGACTTCGGCGTCGCGAAGGCGCTCACCGCGTCGCGCGAAACGCGCCGTCCGCTGCCGCAGGGAAATCGGAGCGGCACGATCACGATCGTCGGCACGTCGATCGGGACGCCGGCATACATGGCGCCCGAGCAAGCGGCCGGCGATCCGTCGATGGACCACCGCGCGGATCTCTACGCGCTCGGCATCGTCGGCTACGAAATGCTCGTGGGAACCCCACCCTTCCACGGGCGTCCGCCTCAGCAGTTGCTCGCCGCGCATCTGACCGAGAAGCCGTCGCCGATCGGGTCGCGACGCTACGACGTTCCTGCCGCGCTCAACACGCTGCTCATGCAGCTGCTCGAGAAAGAGCCGAACAAGCGTCCCAAGGCCGCGGCCGAAGTCGTTCGTTCGCTCGAGGACCCTGCCGTCGTGAGCGGGACGTTCACTCCGCCCGCGCTGCCGAGCGCAAAGCGTCCGAAGCGAGTGCTCTGGGCGCTCGCCGGCGCCGGGATTCTCGCGTCGGTCGCCGCCGGCGGCGCGTGGTTCACGAATCGCAAATCATCGAACGCGACGGACACGCCGAGTCCCGCGTTGACGACTCCCGCGCCGGCGGGGAAATCGATCGCCGTGATTCCGCTCGTCAACATCAGCCGAGACACGAGCGACGCGTACTTCGCCGCGGGAATGTCGTCGGATCTGTCGAACGCGATCAGCCGGATTCCCGGCGTGCGCGTCGCGGGTTCGCAGAGCATTTCGCACGACGCGTCGGCTAGCCCCATCGAGTTGGGCAAATCACTGGGCGTGAACATGGTGCTCACCGGCACCGTGCAGCGCGACAAATCGCGTCTCCGAGTGACGGCGCGCCTCGTGAACACGTCGGACGGGTTCACCGTCTGGTCCGACATGTTCGAACGCGACTCGAAGGATCTGTTCAAGGTCCAGGACGAGATCTCGGGCGCGATCGTCGCGGCCATCTCACCGGAATTGTCGGGCGCCGGCGCCGGGCAAGCAGCGACACCGGCTCCGGCCGCGAGCAGCTCGCCGACGCCGGCGTCGGCGTCCTCGGCACCGCACGGCACGTCGGACCTGCTGGCGTACGATCTCTATCTCCGCGGACGCTACTTCTTCGACAAGCGCGGCGAGGTGGGACTGCGCCGAGCGCTGGATTACTTCCAGCAGGCGACGCAACGCGATTCGAACTTCGCTCGCGCATACGCCGGCATCGCCAACGCGTACGCGCTGCTCCCGCTCTATGCGAACGTGCGCGTCGATTCGCTCATGCCGCTCGCGATGTCGGCGATCGACCGCGCGATCCGCCTCGACAGCACGCTGGCCGAATCCTTCGCCTCGCGCGCGACGCTGCTGCAAGCGGCTTGGCGCTGGTCCGAAGCCGAGCGGGATTACAAGCGCGCGCTGACGCTCGACCCGAACGCGCCGTCGACACATCAGTGGTACGGCGAGCTCCTGCTCGTCCTCGGCCGCACGCCTGAGGCGAAGGCCCAGCTCGCGCGGGCCGCGCAGCTCGATCCGCTCGCACCGGTGACGCTCGGTTCGTACGCCTTCGTTCTCACGATCGCGCGGCAGCCGGATTCGGCGATCGCCGCGGCGAAGCGCGCCGTGGAGCTCGACTCGACCCTCGTCGTCACGCGCTTCATACTCGGCACGGTGTACCTGCAGGCCGGGCGTCTGCCTGACGCCGTGCGCGAGCTCGAAGCCTCGGTCAAGCTCGACTCGTCATCGACTCGCGCGCTCGGCTTGTTGGGATACGCTTATGCAAAATCCGGCAAGACGAGGCAGGCGAACGACCTCGCGAAGTCGCTGGAGAACCAAGTCGGCCGCAGCGCCGGCGCGGCGACGGCCGCGGCGCGAGTGTACCTAGGTCTGGGCGATCGTGGTCGGGCCCTGACGCTCCTCGAACGCGCGGCGACGGATCGGGACTCGTTCTACTCGAGCGAGTCGCTGGCGGAGAACTTCTTCGATCCGATCAGAGCGGATCCGAGGTTCGCGGCGATCGTCAGTCGAGTCGGGGTGGGTGCGGGGCTCGCCAAGTAGATCGCGGCCAGCTCTAGGCGTGACGAGGCGAAGGTCGCGTAACGCGAGCGTGCGTCGCTGAACCCGACTTCTAGCGCCGGCGGCAAATCGACTAGGCGATCGACCTCAGACTAGGCCGATCACGCGCCGTTTACACCATCCGTCGGGTTACCAACTCGACTCTTTTCTCCTCGCCCCCTCTTCGCACCACGAGCGCGATTCGCTCGCCCGGCTTTCTGAGCCGGTCGCGCAGTTCCCCGAGCAGCTTCTGACTTCCGGGCACTCCGTCCACCGATACGACTTCATCGCCCGGTCGTACGCCTGCCTCCGACGCCGGCGAGCCTTCGGCGACCGTCTCGACGATGATCGTCGTCAGTGAATCGTTGAGCCGTAGGAGCATCCCGCTCATGTCCGCCTCGAACGCGTCGTGCAGCGTCGCGTTCGGCTCGAAGATCATTCGCTTGCCCTGGTAATCGAGGAAGACGGTGAATCGCCGCAGAATCGCGCCGCCGATGTTTCCTTCCCACGAGCTCGAAACCGACAGTGAGCCGGCGGAATCGCCGAAGAGATTCACCAGCGGACGCGAGAGCTCGATCCCGCCGATGCTCAGCGACGCGAGGCGTCCGATGTCGGACGTTGTCGCGCCGCCGACGCCGCCGCCTCCGGTTCGCCGAATCGTCGGACCGACGCGCTGCCGTAGCCGGTTCTTGTCGACGAACGCCTTGGTCAGCGACAGCGAGCCGTTCGAGCCGACGTCGATCACCATGCGTCCGCGAATCGTCGCGCCGTCGGCGAGACCGACCTCGGCGTCGATGTGTGGAAAGCGGTTGATGAGCGTAACCGGGACGGAAACGCCCGGACCATCGTACTGAAAGGCGGGCCGGTCATAGATCCGCAGCTCGTGCCGCGCGTAGTCGATGGCGACGACATAGCGCGAGATGAAGTCGTAGCCGAGGATGCCGTCGATCGGATGGCCCTCGAGGCGGGGCAAACGCGATAGGTCGATCGCGCTTACGACGGCTTGCGTGATCGACGAGCCCTCGACGGCGACGCTGGCGTCGTCCACCCGCGCGCCCGCGACTCGCGACGGACCCGCTCCACCGACGCTGAAGCCCGGGCCGAGCTTGACGCCGAGTTGCTTGGCGGTGTTGAGGTCGAGCGAGGTGTTGCCGGCGCCGGTGTCGAGAATGAAGTCGAGCTCGCGTCCTTCGACACAAGCCTTGAGGAAGATGTGATTCCCCCAGAGATCGATGGGGATCGTGGCCGGCAGCGTCGACTGCGCCGGCGCGGTCGCGCACGCGGCCGCCACAGCCCGCTCGACGAAGGCCATGGGACGCGGGCGCACGGCCGGCGCCAAGCTCAACACACCGCTCGCAAGCAGAGTCAGCATCGGGATTCGACTCCTCGGGTTTCCACCAAAGTTCATCTCGCGAAGCGGACGCGGCCACTACGCTCGGCGGCGGCCCACGTTTCACGGGGGAATTGTAAAGATGGGCATGCACGTTGCCCTTAGGGCCAATAGGCGCCGTTTCCCCCCACCATTGCGGCCGCTCCATACCTCAAACGGCCGCGGCCGGGAGACCCAATGCGTCGTTTTCACATCGTCCACATAGTCACCGCGACACTGGTGGCGACGACGGCTTACGCCGGAATCGCGCAAGCGCAAGGCGATCAGGGTCGTGGACGGGGACGCGGTCACGAGCAGTCGGACGATCGCGACAAGCGAATCAAAGACGAGCAGCGTCGGATGGATGACTACCGCCATCATCTCGACGATCAGGCGCGCGTGACGCAGCAGCAAGCGGCGCAGTTGCAGCAGGCGCGTCGGGCCGCTCAGTATCGCGCGCAGCAGGAATACGCCGCGCAGCTGCAAAGACAGCGCGAGCAGCTCCAGGCCGAGCGTCGGTACGACAACGAGCCATACGTGGTGGCCGCCCCGACCTATCGCTACCAGTTGAACGGGACGTACCACGAAACGAACCAGTACGGCGTGGACATGCTCCGTCGGGCCGTGAACAACGGATACCGACAGGGCTACCGGGCAGGCGTGGCGGACCGCCAAGACCACTGGCGCTTCGACTATAGAAATTCGCCGGCATATCGAGAAGCGACGCTCGGATACTCGGGCAGCTACGTCGACCTCGACGACTATAGCTACTACTTCCGCCAGGGATTCCAGCGCGGATACGAGGATGGCTACTACAGCCGGACTCGGTATGGAAGCGGGTCGAACGGGACGGTCTCGATTTTGGCCAACGTGTTGTCGGGGATACTCGGTCTCAAACCAATTCGCTAACGCGGTTCGCGGCCATTCCGGCGTCCGTCGTCGCCGGGTTGGTTCGGTCGTGCGTTGGAAATCGGACGTCTGACATCAGGCCAAGAGTACGCGGTGACTCACCATGACCCCACCGCGTAACGCGTGGTCTTGTGTCAGACGTCGTATGTCCAGTCTCCGACTTCGAGCGCAACAGCCGGCGGATGGGCAGGAGCGGACGATCGCGCCTCGAGACTAGCCGAATCGACTCGGAGTGGCGGGCCCGCCCCCTTCCGTCATCTCACCGACAGCAACAAAACCAAACTTCCTCATGAAGGGATCTTAGCGGCACGGGAGCGTGAGAAGCCGAGCACATGGGGTATCTTGAGCCACACATGACGACCCTGAGTGCCATCACGGAGCTCGCCTCCAAACAGTTCGGCCGCGACGCCGCGGAGATCGACGTCGACGCGCCTTTCGACAAGTTGGGCGCCGATTCCCTCGGCATGCTCGAGTTCTTATTCGAGCTCGAGGATCACTTCAGCATCTCCATTCCGCAGGACGAGGCGGTCAAGGCGAACACGATTCGCTCGCTGGCCTCGCTCGTGGATCAGCTGCTGGCGGCCGCGCCGGTCCCTCCGCTCGGCTAGCTCGCCGTGACGCGCGTCCTCGTCACGGGGATCGGCGTCGTCGCGCCGTGTGGCCGCACCGCGGACGAGCTCTTTCACAACCTCGTCGAAGCGCGCTCCGCGGTCTCGCTTGTTCCGAACGGCGCACAGAACGCCTCGTCATCGCTGGTCGCGGCACAGATCTGTTTCGAATCGTCCGTTCACTGGCCCGCGAACGAATCGGCACAGTACGACCGCGTCGCGCAGTTCGCGCTCGTCGCGTCGTCCCAAGCGATGTCCGACGCCGTGCTTTCGCTCGGCGAAGACGAGTTGCCCGACGCGGGCGTCTACTGGGGCAGCGGTTTGGGCGGCGCGGCGACGATCGAAGATTCGTACAAGCGGTACTTCGAGTCGGCGGGCAAGCGCGTGCGTCCGACCGCGGTCGTCCTCGGGATGAACAACGCCGCCGCCGCGCACGTCTCGATGGCGCACGGATTCCGAGGACCGATGCTCAACATCTCGACGGCGTGCTCGTCGTCGGCCGCGAGCATCGGCGAGGCGTATCGGCTGATCCGGAGCGGAGACGCGCAGGTCATGCTTGCCGGCGGTTCGGAGGCGCTCATTACGCCGGGCAATCTGGCCGCATGGGACGCGATGCGCGCGCTCGCGCACGCCGATCCCATCGATCCGGCGAGAAGCTGCAAGCCGTTCTCGGCTGATCGAACGGGACTGGTGCTCGGTGAAGGAGCGGCGGCTCTCGTGCTCGAGTCCGACGAGCACGCGGCGCGGCGCGGTGCGCGTGTCTACGCCGAGCTCGCCGGCTACGGCAACGCCTCCGACGCGTCGAACATCTCGAGGCCCGACCCCGGCGGCCAAGTTCGCGCGATGAAGCGCGCGCTCGCCGACGCGAAGCTCGACGTGGGCGACGTCGGATACCTGAACGCGCACGGGACCGCGACACAGGTCGGCGACGTCGTCGAAACGGACGCGGTCAAGCAAACGTTCGGTTGCCACGCGCGAACGCTCAGCGTTTCGTCGACGAAGGCGTTGCACGGACATCTTCTCGGCGCCGCCGGCGCGCTCGAGATGGTGGTCGCGATCATGGCCCTCGCGCGAAACGTCGTTCCGCCGACGGCGCATCTCGACCGGCGCGATCCTGCCTGCGATCTCGACTACGTCCCGAACGAAGCGCGCGACAAGCAACTCGACGCAGTGATGTCGAATTCATTCGGCTTCGGCGGCATGAACTCGGTGTTGGTCGCGCGGCGCTACTGATGCGCGACCTCCGCGAGCTTGCCGCGTGGTTCGACGCGCGGCCCAACGCACACGACCCGCTCGTCCCGTCGTCGCTGCCCGACCCGTCGTTCGAGGCGAACGGCCGCACCATCATCTCGTTCAGCACGAACAACTATCTCGCGCTCGCCACCAGTTCGAGGATGAAATCGGCCGCTCGGCGCGCGCTGGACCGCTACGGGGTCGGGAACTGCGAGTCGCGGCTTCTCGGGGGCAATCTCGATCTGTACGACCGGCTCGAGGCGCGTCTGGCGCGACTCAAGCGCAAGGAAGCGTCGATGCTGTTCGCGACGGGATTCCTCACGAACCTCGGCGTGCTGCCGATGCTGACGCGCTCCACGAATCTCGCGCGCGCGATCGGCTACGTGCCGAGCACGAACTGGAAACACGCGTTCTTCACCGACGAGTTCAATCATCTCAGCCTGCGCGAAGGAATCCGCGCGTCGGGCGCGCCGTCGATCGCGTACAAGCACCTCGACATGGACGACCTCGAGCGCAAGCTCGTGTCGTCGTCGGCGAACGTCAGGATCATCGTCACCGACGGCGTTTTCAGCCAGCATGGCGACGTCGTTCCGCTGCCGGACATGATGGCACTCGCCGAACGCTACGACGCGGTCGTCTACATCGACGACGCGCACGGCACGGGCGTGCTCGGGCCGACGGGAGCCGGGACGACGGAGCACTTCGGGATCGACAGCCCGCGCATCATCACCATGGGCACGCTGAGCAAGGCCTACGGTTGCATCGGCGGTTTCATCGCGACCGAGTCGCACGTGCGAACGCTGCTTCACGCCGGCTGCGCCGCCTACGGCTTCACGTCCACGTTGCCGCCCGATCAAGCGGCCGCGGTGCTCGAGGCGATCGACATGGTGGAGGATGAGCCGGAGCGCCGCGAGAGTCTGTGGCATAACCAGCGGTACTTCGTTTCGCGCATGCTCGGCGCCGGGTTCGACTTGCCGGCCGTCACGACGGCGATCGTCCCGCTCGTCCTCGGCGATGAGCTCGAGTGCACGCGCGTCGCGCGCGACTTGCGCGAAGCCGGGTTTCACGTGGACGCGGTGCTCTATCCCGCCGTGGGTTTCGGTCAGGCTCGGCTCCGATTCATCATGAACGCCCGTCACACGTTCGAGGACATCGACCGGCTCGTCGCCGCGCTCTGTGAGTCGGTCCGTCCGGCGACGCGTGCGTGAGCTTTCGTCGCGTATAAGATGACGAGAAACAACACGGCGAACACACCATTCGAGAGCGCGTCGACGGCGAGCATGCCGTGGACGCCGAATCGCGCGTGCCCCCAGCCGTCGAGCCGCAGCATGTACACGACGGGAACGTTCACCGCCGCCATGAAGAGCGTGAAGCGCGTTCCGCTCGCCGCGGAGCTCGTGCCGACAAGTTGAAACGCCAGCGCCATGAACGCGGCGTAGCAGAACCCGACCGAGAGAGCGTACGCAGCCGCACCCGCGAGAAACGCCGCCGGGGATAACGGGGCGAACGCCATGACGCCGGCGCTGACCGCGGCAGCGAGTCCGGTGATCGGGTACACCAACCAGCGGTCGAAGCGATCGCAGACAACGCCACCGATCAGCGCGCCCAGCGGTGTAAGGGCCCCGCCGAGCACGACCGTCCAAATCACCACGTCGGCTGAGGCGCGAAAGTCGGACGCGATGCCGGAGAACAAATCCATCAACGCGCCGGCGCCGATCGGGCTCAAAAAGAACAGGAGGCCCAGCCACACGTCCCGCCTCGCCAGCGTGCCACGCACGTCCCCGAGCATGTCGCTGAAATGACGACGCCAGCTCTCGATCTGTGGCTGTGGTTCGTCGATCGTGAGCGCGACGAAGCTCGGCGCGGCGATGAGCGCCGCGGCGACGATCGCGACCGACGTGGCCGATACGCGATCGCTGAGCCACACCGTTGTGGCGCCCGTGACGACGCCGCCGAGGAAAATTCCGGCTTGCGACCAGCCCGCGGTGCGTCCGCGATGCTCATTCGGCATGACGGTAGCTACGAGGCCGCCCATCGCGCTCGACACCGGCTGGCAGAAGACGGACGCAAGCACGAGGAGCGTCGTCAATGCTCCGCGTGATCCGTCCGCCGCGCCGAGCGCCGCGGCGGCGCACAGAGCCGACGCCACGCTCAACACGACGATCCACGTCCTCCGCCGGAACCCGAGATCTACGACCGGCCCCCACAGGAAGAACCAGATCGACGGCGCCTGCACGAACGCCTCGACGATCGCGATGCGTTCGACTGGAATACCGCGTTGGCGCAGGATGAAGGGCAAACCGACAGCCACGAGTCCATTGAAGGCGCCGTACGGCGCCGACGCCAACGCGAAACGCCGGACCGTTACTCCTGTCGGCGCACCCACGTCTGCGAGCGGCCGAACATCGGAATGCCGACGTAGCCCCTCACGATCAGCTTCTTGCCGTCGTCGGTGAGCTTCATCGTCGCGCGATACGTCTGCCCGTTCTCTGGATCGAGGATCTCGCCGCCGCTCCATTCGTCGCCGCGCTGCCGCATGTGGCGAAGGATCTCCATTCCGACGATCGGCTGACCTTTTCGGTCGTCGGTGCATTTGTCACACACGCTGTCCTCGGGACCGGCATCGACGAGAATTCCGCGGACAACGCCGACGAGCTCTCCGTTCACTTCGCGGATTTCCACGACCCCGGTGGGCTTCCCGTCTCGGTCGCTGACCGTGCTCCACAGGCCGGCGGGGCTCTCTTGCGCGACGGCGACGCGACCGTTGACGAGAACCAGACATGCTGTCGCAAAGAACAGACTTCTGTGTGTCATGCGATCACGCCGCCGTGCGCGCTAAGGAACTTGAAGTGAGTCCATAGCGGTTACTATCAAGGAGCTTGCCGGGTTGGCGGGCTCGACCTACCCCCAACACCACACGGCTCGACTATGAGAGTTTTTGTGACCGGCGGGAACGGCTTCATCGGATCGGCGGTCGTGCGCGAACTGGTCGCGCGAGGCCACACGCCCGTGTGCCTTCTTCGCAAAACGAGCGACACAAAACGCATCGACGCGCTGTCGTTCGAGCGCGCCGAGGGCGATGTTCGCGATCTCGCGTCGGTGCGGGCGGGCATGGCCCGCTGCGACGGAACGGCACACCTCGCGGCCCCGGGCGGTTGGCACGCGGACGACGCCGCGGGCCTCGAGGACGTGATCGTGAACGGCGCTCGCAACGTGTTGGAGTCGGCGGCGGAGATCCCGGGCCACCGCGTCCTGCTCGTTTCGAGCACGGCGGCGATCAACGCGTCGGACGGGCCCACGGTCTTCGATGAGCGCGCCGAATTCGCGGTGAAGGATCCGCGGTTGCACTACGCGCACGCCAAGCACAAAGCCGAATTGGTCGCGCGCGAAGCGTTCAATCGCGGTGTCGCCGTGGTCATCGTGAATCCGGCGGAGGTATACGGACCGGGCGACACCGCGCTCGGGACGTCGGCGAACCTGATCGACTTCGCCAAGGCGATTCCGGTGTTGGTGTGCGACGGCGGCACGGGCGTGGTTCACGTCGACGACGTGGCGACGGGCATCGTCGCGGCGCTCGAGCGCGGGCGTCCCGGTGAGCGCTACATCCTCGGCGGCGAGAACATCACCGTTCGCCGAATGGCCGAATTGACGCTCGAGTCCACGGGGCGCCACGTGCCGATCGTTCCGGTGCCGAACGGGATCTCGAGATTCGTCGCCAGCGCGGCGATTCGGTTGCACGTGCCGGTGCCGTTCAATCCCCACGTCGTGCCCTACGCAACGCTCTATTGGTTCGTGGACAGCAGCAAGGCGCGGCGCGAGCTCGGCGTGACCTTTCGCGACGCACGCGCGACGATCGCGTCGACGATCGACTGGCTGCGGGGGGCCGGAATGCTGAATTGATGGTGGATGGGACGGGAAACGTCCGACTAGGTTTCCCCCGCCAAAATTTCGGCGACTTCGCGCGCGAGCACGTCGATGCGTTCGAGCTCTACGGGTTCCGGTTTATGGCAATGACGCCAGTGCGTCGATAGCATGCCCAGCAGACGCTGATCGCCGGCGACGAGCGGAGTGGTTTGCACGGCGCGAATTCCGGCGTCGCGAAAAATGCGCAGATCGATGGTGTCGCGAATGAACGACGCCTCTTCGACGTCCGGGACGACGACGCGCTGCTTTCGCTCCAGCGCCTTTCCGCACGCCGTGCCCGATCCCGCGCCGACGCGATCCCAGAACGCGGCGGCGTCGGCCTGAAAGCCGCGGTGCGCGACCAGCAGCAGTTCTTCACGATTCGCGTCGAGTAGCTGAAGGCTGGCGAAGTCGGAGCCCGTCAGCCGAACGGCGGCATCGAGCATTTTCTGATGACGCGATGCCTCCGGCGCGGCGTGCATGCTTTCCACGGCGATCGCGAACAGGCCGTCGATACTGCCGCGATCGCCCCGAATCGCGTTGCAGTAGAAGTCGACGTGGGCGGCCGACGCGCCGTCGTTCGGCTCGACCGGTATGCCGCGCGCGGCGGCTGCATTGCCCGAGAGGAGAACGTGCTCGACGACCGGGCTGATGATCGGCCAGGCGTCGGCCCAGGACTCGCGGGCTGGCGCGCCCGGCGACGAGAAGAGTCGTGCGCGGACCATGGGCGCCCCGGCCCCGTTGTAGAGCTGAGACAACTCCGGTCCCCACCAGATGAACGTCGGTACGCTGGACTGGAGGCAGACGTCGAAGGCGCTTCGAAGCTGCTCCGGCCACGCGTCGCTCGGGCCGAGGGACGTCCCAGAAAAAACGTCGCTCGGGTCGGACCGAGCGGCGTCGGTTGAATCAGCCACGGCTGTGATCCGAAGACAGAAGTAGGAGCCGTTACGTCAGCCTCATCGCTGTCGGCGGGCGCGACACGCAAATGAGCCTCGGAACCACGGCTGTGCAGTCAGGGTCCACCGTGTTACACCGGCTGGGACGTCGGGTTGCTACGGGAAAGCCCGGTGACCAGTCACCGGTCACCCGGTTCTAGTGCTTGATCGCGAACAGCCACGCGCCGATCTGCGGACCGCGCGGGCCGCGACCACGACCGGTCGGCGGCGGCGAGCCCGGCGCTGGCGCGGGAGCCGGCCCGTATTCCGGCGTGAAGACGTACGCGGTGTGGGTCTTCGGGTCGACGGTGATCGTGCGCGCGCCTCTCATCGTCGTCACGGTGCCGACGGTCGTGTACTTGTCCGGCGAATCCTCGTGCACGATGGTCACGTTGCCGTCGGCGCCGCTCGGGATGTAGAGAAGCTTCTGCGATTGGTCCCAAGCGATCCCGTCCACGCCGTCGCCATTTGTGATCTGCGCCACGATCTTGCCGCTCGCGGCGTCCACGACCAACGAGGTCTTGCCGCAGCCGACGAAGATACGATTGGCCGCGCGATCCATCGCGATGCCGGTCGGGCCGTCGCACGGCGAGACCGGCCACGTCGCGGTCACCTTCCATGTCTTCGTGTCGATCACGTCGATCGCGTTCTTGTCTTCGAGATTGATGAAGACGCGACCCTTGCCGTCGCTCACGCCGCCCTCGGGAGCGGAGCCGGTGGTCGTCGACGTCGTGACGACGTCGCCGCTCTGGGGGTCGATCACCACGATCGTGCCCGGTGTGGGCGGATTCTCCGGGCTGTGGTTGATCGTGATCACCTTCTTGGTCGCGTCCTCGTACATGAAGCCATCGAGGCCGCTCTTGCCGGCGTGGATCTGTTTGAGCACGCCGAGCGTGGTGACGTCGAACATCGTCGAGGTGGAGTCCGCGCGATTTGTAGTGAATCCATGATTTGTGGAATTCACGATCAGCGCGCCGTGCGTGCCCGGCGTGTTCGGAATCTCACCGAGGTTCTTGCCCGTCGCTCCGTCGACGACCTGGATACGGTTGCCGCGAGAAACGAACACGCGTCCCGTCGCGCTGTCGGCCGTGAGATAGTCGAAGTTGCCCGTGCCGCCGATGTCGAATTTGGTCGCGGTGAACTTCTGCGCGCTCGCCAACGCGGGAACGGCGAGCAGTGCGACGGCGAACGAGGCACGCGAAAGAATGCGCTGCATGGAGGTCGTCTCGATGAGAGTGATGTGCATCACAGCCGGGCTCCGGTGCTCCGGAGCCGCGCCTATCTATTGTATGTGCGGTAGCTGACGCCAGCATGACACAAGAGCACGCGCAACCCTAGCCCAAGATCGACGGAACGAATCCGACGAGCATCGCTTCGCCGAACTTCTGCGCCCACAGAAGCCACGCGGCGACGAACGCGGTCGACACATCCGTGAACAACTTCAGCGGATGGATCTGGTGGCACAATACGCGCTCGGCGAGTGTCATACCGATCGGGCTGGCCGCAACGCACGGGTCAACTTCGAGTGAGGCCCGGCCAGATGGGACGCGCGAGACCGCCGGCGTCTTCATAAAAGCGAACCGCGCCCGGCGCGTGCATCTTCGCTACGAGAATGATCTGGTAGGTGTGGCCGGCAAAGTGTTCGACGACGTGATACACGGCTTCCATCACGTTCACGTCGCGCCCTTGAATCCTGCGCACGCCGGCCAGATCCGTCGCGGTGAGCCTGGAAAGAACTCGGTCGGCTTCGTCCAGCACGGCGTCGAGCGCCGACAGCAGCGCGGCCGCATCGTCGCCGTCGCGCGCGCCGAATTCCCCGGCACGATCGCGCACGTCCGGTGCGCCGCCGACGCCGCTCACGATCCACTGCCGAACGTTGCCGGTGAGGTGCGCCAACAAGTTGCCGACACTATTCGATTCGGCATTCGGCCGACTCCATAGCGCGCCTTTGGGTAGCGACTCGACCGCCGCGCGGATCTTGATCCGGTATTCGGTGGCCAAGTAATAGCGCGAACGCTCGAGAAAGGTGGCGACAAAATCCATTGCAGAGCCCCGGAAAAAATGGACTGCGATATCTCGTAACTCGTTGTAATTCGTTGCCCTGGAACCCAAAGCAGGTTCCGCCCGCTGCGCAATGTCGGGAGGCCCTCCAAAACCGCGTGGTGAAAAACAAGCCCCTGTGTGCGGGTCCAACCGTCCACCCGTCCACCGGTCCACCGGTCCACCCGCCCATCGAGGCCTCTGACCATCACCGCCGCACCCTCACTGCTCCCGCTCGCCGACACTGATCCGGCCTTCCCTTCACAGGAAACGGCGATTCCCGGGCGCCTTGCCCTCGGCACCGTCGTCAACGGACGCTACGAGATCGAGTCCGTGCTCGGTTCGGGCGGCATGGGCATCGTCTACCGCGTGCGCGACCGGCAGAATCCCGATCGTCTCGTCGCCCTCAAGACCGTTCGCGGATCGTGGATGAGCGCCAACGCGCTCAACCTGTTCAAGGCCGAGTTCAAGACGATGAGCGGTCTGCGCCATCCGAACGTCGGATCGGTGTACGACTTCGAGCCGATCGCCGGCGGCGGCGACTACCTGTTCACGATGGAGCTCGTCGAAGGGAAAACGGTCCTCGAGGCCACGTCCGAAGGCGACTACGCACACATCGTCGAGCTCGTGGTGCAGATCTGCCGCGCGCTCTCGTACATGCACAGCCGCGGCGTCATCCATTTCGATTTGAAGCCGGCCAACATTCTGGTCGGTCGCGACGGACGCGTGCGTGTGTTGGATTTCGGCGTCGCCGGCGCGAAGCCCGACGTGAAATCCGTCGGCCCGATGGGAAGTCCCGCGTACATGGCGCCGGAGCTCACCGGCGGAACCGGGGTCGACCACCGCGTCGACTTCTACAGCCTCGGCGTCACGCTCTTCGAGTTGCTCTGTCGAAGAATTCCGTTCGAGGCGAGCTCGCCGATCTCGCTCGTGCTCAAGCACGCGCGGGACCCGATCGCGTTCAACGCCGAAGAGCGTCAGCGGATTCCCGCGTGGCTGCGCGCGCTCGTCGAGCGCCTGTGCGCGAAGGATCCGTCGGCGCGATACCGGTCGGGCAGCGCGGTCATCGACGCGATCAACGCCGGCGGCGGGCTGTCGTTCGCCGTCGACACGTCCGAGACGCGCGAGAGCTACTTCTTCTCCGGAAAGTTCGTCGGCCGCGAGGCGGAACAACGTCGGCTCACCGATTTCGTGAGGCGCCGTCTCGGCGGCGACGGACCGCCGGGTCCTCCGATGTTCGCGGTCAGCGGGCCTGCGGGCGCCGGCAAGTCGCGACTGATGCTCGAGCTGAGACGTTGGGCGCAGCTCTCGCGGTTCACGTTCATCGAGGCGAACTGCTACGAGGGCTCGTTGTCCGAGTACGGGCCAATCGCCGACGCGATCGGCTACGTCATTCGTCTCGCCGACGCGGCGTCGGCTTCGGATCTCGTCGATCGGTTCGCGCCGGAATTGGCCCGCCTCTATCCCGAGCTCGCGCACGAGCGGAGCATCGTCGCCGCTCAGGCGGGAGTGAGCGCGCAGGACGACCGCGTCGGCCTCATCGACCGCGTCTGCGAGTTCCTCCTCGCCGTCGCCGAGCGCGCGCCGTTCGTCCTCTACGTGAACGACGTACACTGGGCGCGCTCCGGAACGATGGACCTCGTGAGCTACGTGCTGCGGTCGATCGCGATTCGCGAACGCAACGGCGATCGCGTGGGCCTTGCCGTCATCGTCAGCTACCGAGACGACGAGACCGAGAATCGTCCCGTCGAAAAGTCGCTCGAGCAGTGGGCGGCGCGGAGCGAGTTCGAGCACGTCGCGCTCGGTCCGCTCGCCGGCCGCGATCTCTCCGAGCTCGTGGCGTCGATGCTCGGCCTCGAGTCGCTGCCCAACGCTTTTGTCACGCGTGTCGCGCGCGAGACCGCTGGTAACCCGTTCTTTGTCGGCGAGGTGATTCGCTCGCTCGTCGAGAACGACGCGATCTATCTGCAGCACGGACAATGGGCCGCCGACCGGCCGATCGACGCGCTCGAGATCCCGTCCACCGTGCGCCAGACGCTCGGGCGCCGGCTCGAGAATCTCGACGACGACGAGCGCGCCGTGTTGCACGTTCTGGCCGTCCACGGCCGGCCGATAACAACCTCGATGTTGGCGGCGGTGTCGGGCGTCGCTCAAGCGCCGCTGCACGCCGTGCTTCGCACACTCTGCGACCGGCACCTCGCCGCACCTTTTCCCGACGCCGAATCGACCTACCGCACGAGCCACGACCGGCTGCGCGAGCTGCTCAGCGCGAGCTTGTCCGACGCCGCTCGGCGGGCGCTCCACCGCCGCATCGCCGAGACGATCGAGGTCGTGTACGCGGGCGCGATCGACCAGCACATCGAGGCGCTCGCCGAGCACTACTCGCTCGCCGACGTACCCGATAAAGCGCTCCACTACTGCATCATCGGCGGGCGACGCGCCAAGCAGGTGCACGCCATCGAAGTCGGGAGCCGCCTGTTCGCCAAGACGCTGGAGTTGCTGCCGGCGACGGAGACCGCGCAGCGATTGCAGGTGAGCGAGGATCTCGCCGACATGCAGGGCCTGTCGGGTGCGTTCGACGCGGCTCTCGCGAGATACGACGGAATTCTCGCGACGCTCGACCGGGACTTCGACAAGGCGCGCATCCTTCGGAAGAAGAGCGTCGTGCAGTACGCGAGGGCCGCCGTCGCGCAGGCCGTCGACCTGGCTTGGCAGAGCCTTTCGCTGCTCGGCGACTCGAAGCCGCGTTCACGCATGGCGCTCGCCGCGGCGACGCTGCGGCAGGCGGCGGTGCATCTCTATCGGCGCACGTTTCCGCGAAGCGTCCGCGTCGAGCATGATCGGGCGCGCCGCGCGCTGATCGCCGAGCGCGCCGACACGTATCTCGCGCTGATCGAAATGGAATTCGCCATCGAGCCGGCCCTCATGCCCTTCTGCTGGCTCCGCGCGATGAATCTCGCCGAGCAGCTCGGGCCCTCGCGCCAGCTCAGCGCGGCGAACGCGCTGATCGGACTCGGCTACGCCTGGTTGCTCGGCGATTTCAAGCGCGCCGACGAGTACACCGGCAGAGGCGAGAGCATGGGGCGCGCGCTCGGCTCGCCCTGGCACGTGGCGCACGCCGTGGGGCGGCGGTCGATGGTCCGCATGCTCGAGGGCGACTGGAAGCGCGGCATCGAAGAGGCGCGCGTCGCCCGCAACGCGTTTCAGATCCACGGCGACATGCACCTGCTGGGCGTGCAGCACTGCCTGCTCGTCATCATGCACCACTCGAACGGCAACCTCGACGAAGCGCGGCGCGAGGCGGAGCGGGGGCTCGAGGCGTTGGAGCGGGTCGGCGCGTTCATGAACTCGAATCCGATCTGCATCAAGTGCGCGGCGGTGTCCGCGGAGCTCGGCGACACCGAATCCGCGGCCCGGCAGATCGACCGCGCCTGCGAGCTGGCGCAACGGTTCGAGTCGGAGGACCTTCTCCAGGTCATCTGGGTCGAGGTGCTCCGCGGGCATGTCCACTTTGCGCTGGGCCGAATGCGCGAAGCAGTGTCGGCGTTCGAGGCGTCGCAGCAGATGCGCCGCGCGCGCTCGGTGCCGATCGATTTCGTCACGGGGCGGGTGAATCCAATGCTGGTTCGCGCCTACGTCGAATTGTTGTCCGAGACATCAGATCCTCGCGAGCGCGCCGTGTTGCTGCGTAAGGCGAAGGCGTCGGCGTCGGCGGGGCTGCGGTTCACGAAGCGATTCCGGCACATCCGGGCGTCAGCGCTCGTCGGGACCGCGGTGTACGAATGGGAAGCGGGGTACCAAAGCGCCGCGCGGCGGCGCTTCGAGCAGGCGATCGATCTCGCCCAGCGGCAGCAAGCCAAGATCGCGTTGGCCGACGCCCACTTCGAGCTCGGCCGCCGGTTGAAGCATTTTGCCGGCGAGAGGCACGTGGCGCGCGAGCATCTTCAGAAAGCCTTCCACCTTTACACCGAGTGCGACGCCGCGCCCTACGTAGCGCGAGCACGGGCCGCGCTCGAGGGGTCATGACATGGCCATCACCAGCCCGCCGACCAACGCCAGCCGATTCGGCCCGCTCCATCCGCACAGCGATCGCCGCGACGACGGCACGGAGCTCGTCTCGTAAACCACGCTGCGCCGCGTGGTCGGCCTGCTGGGCATCGCGATGCCGATCGTCGTGGCGATCGTGGTTTGTCGGCGAGCGGCCTGTTCCTCACGCTGGCGATCTTTGCGTTGCTGTTCCGGCAGTCGCGCGGGTTCATGACGCCGGAGAAGCGGAAGCGCAATGCGATCTATCTCGGGTGCGCGATCGTCATCGTCCTCTGCATCGCGACCATCGGCGTGTTCAGCGATTCGCTGAAGACATCGCTCTGGCTGGGAATCCCGGCGTTCTACGCGCTCGAGACGCTCGCGCTGTGGGCCTTCGGCATTTCCTGGTTCATCAAGGGCGAGACGTTATTCAAGGACAAGACGCCGGCATACCCCGGCGCTTTCGCATTCGCGCTCGCAAACGCGAATTCGCGCGAGTACGTCGCGAATCGTGCGACGATGTTCGCGTCGTGAAATTCGGTAAGTCCTTGTAGCGACATCGAGTCGCAGCGCCAGCGAGCCCGGCGCACGCGTTGCCTTTGCTCGGCGGGTCATCCACCCGCTCGACCAAGGAGCTACGCGTGTCTCTTCGCTCGATCCGTCCACGTCATGCGGCCCTCGCCGTCATTTCCGCGCTGCTGTTCTCGTCCCGGGCCGCAGCGACATCGCCGCCGAGGCGATCGGCACGAACGATGTTGCAGACCATCGTCGTCGTTCCGGTGAATGGAACGGTCCTGACGTCAGGAACCATCAGCCCGTTGCAGGTCGTCTGGTGTGATCCGACGAACTCGATGGTCGCTCACACCATCACCTGGCAGGGACAGCCGCTCACGGGCGAAACGTTCAGCTGGAGCAGCACCCGGGGGTGCGGCAACCAGTGGACGTCGTCATTTCAGCACGTCACGGTCGATTTCACGAAACCGCTCACGATCGTCGCGTCGGCGACCGATCGCTCGGGACAGGTGACGACGACGACGACGACGTACACGATGTCGGCGAATCTGGTGCACATCCTCGTGGCGGCCGCGACGACCCAAACGGCGACCGTTCGGCGCGGCGCCACCGGATCGATGACGTTCACGGTCACGAACTCCGGCACCGTCGCGCTCCCGCTGACGTTGGCTCCGTCGTGCGGATCGATGACGTCATGCGCCACGAGCCCGGCCTCGATGACACTCGGCGGCGGCAGTTCGCAGAACGTCACCGTCAGCTTCCTTGCGCCGACCGGCTATTCGGTTGCGAACACGGTGTCGCTCACGGCGACGGTCACCGCTGGCGGGCAGAACATCGCGCGCTCCGCGTCGGCGTCAGTGCGCACGCCTGACGCCGAACCGTGGGTCAATCCCAAAGCCGCCGCGGGAGCGAGCGTCGTCGTCGAAGGAGGGCAACCGTCGTCGGTGAACTTCACGGGTGGGAGCAACCCCACCAACGCCTCGGGTGCATACGCGCTCTCGATGAGGTGCCCCGCCTCCTGGTACTGCGACGTCGACCCGCCGGAGATCGAGCTTCCGTGGTACGGCACCGGTGTGTCGGCGAGCGTAACGCCGCCTGCGTCGCTCGGTAATTCGACGGCATCACCGGTCACGATCCAAATGATTGCCTCGCTCCTCGATGGAGCGACGATCGTCGCGGCTGATACAGGCATCGTGCAGGCGTACCTCGCGTACCACACGCCGAGGCTGTCGCCCAAGACGACCGCGGCGGCCGCGACCAACGGCATGCTGCATACGGATTCGTTCTCGCTCACGAACAGCGGCAACGCCGCCGCGACGTACACGCTGAGCGGCGTGTGCGGCTCGCTCGGCTCGAACGGCTGCACGACCAACGTTCCGTCGATCACGCTGGCACCGGGTGCGTCCGGAAGCGTGTCGGTGTCGTACACGCCGCCGACGTCCGGCGCGATCTCCGGCACGGTCAAGCTGATCGCGAAGCGTCAGGCCGGATCGCTCATCGAAGCAGACACCGCGTCTGTCGCAGTGACATCGGGCGACGTCAATCCACCGACGATCGGCGTGACGCCATCCGAGGGAGCCGTCCTGACGACGCGCGCCGTCAACTCGGTCGTGACGGTTTGCGACGTGGATGGAATCGTCACGGCGCCCGCGCTCACCGTCAACGGGTCGGCGGCAAGCGGCAGCTTCGTCATGGCGACCCAATCCGGGTGCGCCACGGCCGGCAGCACCGTGTTCGGCATCAACGCACAGCCCGGGACCAACACGCTCGTGGCGACCGTGAGCGACGGCGTGCACACGACGACGTCGACTCGAACGTTCGTGTACGATGAGGCCGTCGAGCTCACGCCGGCCATCGTCGCGGTCACGCCGTCGCGGACGCGGGCGGCTCAGTCAACCGCCGCGGACACGTTCACCGTTCGCAACCCGGGATCGCTCACCGCGACCTATGCGCTCGTCGCCGGTTGCACGATGCCGGTCTCCGGGTGCTCACTCTCTCAGAGCTCGGTCTCGTTGGCTGCCGGCCAGACCGCGACCGTCGCCGTGTCGTTCATGGCCGGCGCCTCGAGCGGAACCGCGATCGTCACGCTCTCGGCGACAATCACGGGCGTCACGGGACACGCCATCACCGCGAGCGCGTCCACGTCCGTCGTCGTCGATGCCACGCCGCCGACCATCGCGATATCGCCAACTGGTACCGTGACGTCGGCCTCTCCGCCGACGATCACGATTCAATGGTGCGACGCGGAGAGTGGGTTGCAAGCTCACAGCGTGACGTTTGATGGCGTCGCGCTGCCTGATGTCTTCGCCGCATCGTCGGCTTCGGGATGCGCCGCGGCGGGCACGTCTACATATCCGAATTTTTCGATGTCTACCGGCGCGCACAGCATCGGCGCGTCAGCGACCGACGCAGCCGGTCACGTCTCGACATCGAGCGCGAGCCTTACCTATTCGCTGCCCGTGCTGAGTGATTTCAGACCGGAGGTCACGCCCAAGAATCTTTCGCTGGATGTATTCGCGGGCATTTCCGCGCAGCGCACGTTCACCGTCCGAAATGCCGGCGTCGCGAGCGCCGCGTTCCAACTGGCCGTGGTCTGTCCCTCGCTGACCTGCCAGATCAGCAAGACCTCGTCGACGCTCGCCCCGGGCGCGACCGACTCCGCGGTCGTCACCTTCACGCCCACCTCGGCCATGGGGCCGTCGGCGACGATTGGCCTGCGTGCCACGTACACGGACGCGAGCAACCACTCGGTCGCCGACACGGGCAGCGTCGTCGCGACGCTCGCGCAGATCGCATCGCACGCCGTGCCGTCGCTCGTCGCCGACGCGCCGTCGGTGACGATCGAGCCCGGCTACATCTCGGGCTACTTCTTCGATCTTTGGAACACCGGTACACTCCCGGCGGCGTACGACTTCAGTTCTGTCACCGCGGGCGGCTTCACGTGGCCGTTCGGCTGGGCGGTCTATGACCTCGACGACCCCGCGGCTGGCGCGCTGACCTCGCTCCAGCTCGCGCCTGGACAGCTGGCGACAGTCTACGTGACGCCGCGTGCTCCGATGGCGCCGAACGTCTCCGGCCAGATCACGCTGACCGCGACGTTTCACGCCTCGGACGGTTCGGTGTCGAGCGCCAGCGCGTCGATGCAGGTGTTCACGAAATCGCCGGATCTGGGCATCGGGATCACGCCAAGCGTGGGCGCCCCGCTCACGGTCACGGTGGATCGGTCGGTCGCGTACCACGAGGTCACGTTCTCCGTGATCAACACCGGCACGATGAGCGGCTCGTATCAGTATCTGCCCGCCTGTCACGGATTCGCGCAGAACTGCCGCTTCGCGCACGGTCCCTCGAGTCCCTTCGTCCTCGCCGCCGGTGCGACGGGCAGCGTCACCATCGGCTACGACGCGACGGGGCCCACGGATGGGCCGAACTTCATCGAGCTGTTCGGGACTCAAGTCGAGAGCGGGCGCCAGTCCGTCGGAACGATTCTCCTCTCCGCGAGCACGAGCCCGACGATCGCGGCGAGCGTCGCGCCGGCGAACGACCAGGTCTCTCCGCCGGCGCACAGCGCGCAGACCGTCACGTTCACGATCACCAACACCGGGGGAGTGACGGCGTCATTCTCGTTCGCTGTCGTGTGTTCGGGCTCGGTGACGTCGTGCGCGAGCACCGCCGGACTCACCGGTTCCACCAGCAGTCTCGCCACCGGCGGACAGTCGCAGGTCGTCGTCAGCTACCAGTCGGGAGACGCGGGCTCTGTCGGCACAGTCTCGCTGAACGTTTACAGCGCCGACGGCTCGGTGAATGTCAGCGGCACGCGCACCGTTTCAGTGCCTGCGCCGACGACGCTCGCCGTGCGAGCGCGCACCCTGAACCCCGACGGCAACGTGTCCCGCGCGCAATGCCTGACGATCGCCGCCGCAACGGGCGCAGCGTACGAATGCGGAGATCTTCGTCTCGTGCACTCGTTGCCCACGACGACGACGATGGGAAAGGCGCGAACGCCGACGCTCGTCTTTGGCAGCGACCATGCTCGCCCGGGCGGCGTCATCGCCGCCGAGGTGACCGTGCCCGCGTCGATCACCGCGAGCGTTGTACGGGCAACGCTCACTTTCCCAGCCAAGTCCGCGGTGAGTGTGCAGCGCGATTTCTCGTGGAGCGGAACGTTGTCGGACGGACGGCCGCGCCGCATCGCGGTGCGCTTCGAGGCGCCGGACTGGGAGACGGGCGCGTATACCTACGTCTTCCAGGTGCAAGCGATGAGCGGCTCGACCGTTCTCGCGGTGGCGCGCGATACGGGGATAATCGCCGTCGTGAATCGTGTGAACAGCCCATTCGGTCGCGGATGGTGGCTCGACGGCCTCGAGCAGATCAGCATCACGACGCCGGATTCATCGCAGCGGCTCTGGGTCGGCGGCGACGGCAGCACGCGCCTCTACTCGAAGGTGCCCAACAGCGGCGACGCGAAATGGGTCGTCGCTCCTTCGCTCGACCGTCAGGACACCCTCTATCACACCACGGGCGGCTACAAGCGCCGCCTGCGCGACAGCGCCTACGTCACGTACGACGCGGCGGGGCAGCAGGACACGACAGTCAACGCGCTCCGCCACCGCACGACGTTCACGTACCTCGGCGGCCGACTCGGCGCGGGAGGCAAGCTCACGACGGTCGCGGTGCCGGTGCCGCCCGGTGCCGCGGCGGTGGCGTATCAGTTCCAGTTCACGATTGTCGGAAGCCTACCGGTTCTCTCCAGCGTGAGCGCGCCGCAGGGGCCGAATGGCGTGCGGATGGTGTCCATCGCGCGCGACAACGTCGAGCCGAATCGTGTCTCGTCGATCACCGACCCGGATCTCAGCCCCGTGAGCTTCTTCTATGATGCGAACGAGCAGATCGTCGCTCGCGTCGATCCGATGAGCCACGCCGTGCATTTCGGTTTCGACCCCGCGTCGCGGCTGCTCGTCGCCGACACGGTTGATCTGAGCGGCGAAGCTCCGCTCGCGTCGGCGTTCTGTCCGGCGCAAGCGACGACGCTCGCGGCGTGCGCGCCGGGCGTGGTCGACACTTCGGCCGTGCGAACGAAGTACACGAGCCCGCGTCGAGATATTCTCGACACGACCGCGTTCTATCTCACGCGCTATGGCGCTCCGCGAAAGATCGTGGACGGGCTTGGCCGCACGACGCTCGTCAGTCGCGGCCTGTCGTCGCTGCCTCTGCTCGTGACGAAGGTAGACAGGCCGGGCGGCGCGATGGACAGCACCGAATACGACCTCCTGCGCGCGCTTCCAGTCCGCGGCATCACGCGTGTCGACGACGCCCGCGTCGCCACGACGCGGACATTCTGGAATCCGATCTGGGACGAGCCTGACAGCACGGTCGCGCCGGAGGGCGAGCTCACGAGCTTCACCTACGACCAGCGCGGCAACCGAAAGACGCAGAGCAGCGGCCGCGGTGCGTCGGCACGGATGGCGACGTTCAACTACGACGCATCGAACCGCGCGACCTCGGTGTTCGAGCGCGGTGCCTCCGATTCGAGCCGTATTTTCTATGACGCTCGGTTGGGCAACGTCTCGAGCACGCGCAGCGCGCTCGGGATCACGACCTTCTTCGATCGCGACGCCATCGGCCGCGACTCGGTGACGCGCTCGCCGCTCGACGCCGCGCAGCAGCACGTGGTCGTGGCGCAGACGAAGTACGACATCATGGATCGCGACCTGTTCGTCTTCACGAGCGGTCCGCGCGCCGTCATGACGTCTGGCATCGCGGGCACGTATGACGAAAGCCTGCGCGATTCGCTGATCGTCTCGAAGTCATACGACGGTGAGGGCAACGTCTTGTCGCTCACGCGTCGTGTGAACCCGAATCCGAACGGCATCAGCGCGCTCACGACGACGTGGGCCTACGACGCCGCGCACCGCAAGCGCCGCGAGGTCGCGCCGGACCAACACCGGGACACGACGGTCTATGGCGACGGCGTGAACGTGACGTACACCGAGGACCGCCGTGGCCATGGCGTGACTCTGACCTACGACACTCTGAATCGATTGAAGACGCGGACGCTCGATCAAACCAGCGTGACGACGTCCCTCCTCGGGACGACGTCGACGCCCGGCGGCGTCGAAACGTTCGAGTACGACGCGCTGGGCAACGTTCGCGAGGCCGCGAACGCGTACGCGACCGTCGATCGCGAATACAACGTCGGCGGTACGCTTCGCCGCGAGGTCCAGCGGATCGCGACCGAGAGCGGTCAGTTCGGCCAGCACGACTACGAGTTGCTTTACACGTACGATCTCGAGAATCGCCGCCTCACTCTGCGTCAGCCGTGGCAGGCGTTGTTCCACATGATCGGCGATGGCAACCCCGGCCCGCTGACGTATCGGTACAACGACTTCGGTGACCTCGACCAGATCTCGACGAGCGGATCGAGTCCATTCAGCTACTTCTACGATCAGCGGGGCCGTCTCGACAGCCTGCGCTCGCCGAACGGCGTCGCCGAGATCCGGAAGTACGACGATGACGGGCGCATGACGTTCGTGTTGCATCGTGCGCCGAGCGCGACGCTGGGGTGGCGCACCGAAGGCTTCGCCGACACCGACACGATTCAATGGGCCAAGATCTCGTACGACGCCGCGGGGCGCGCCGACTCGGTCCACACGTACGGCGGCGCCGCGATCCACAACGGATATACGGCGCAAGGCGGACTCGCTTGGTTCGTGCGCACCGACTCGATTGCCAACTCGACGAAGACGGAGACCTACGCCGTCGATCCCCTCGGCAACGTCAGGGAGTCGTCGGTGACGTTCCCGACGGAGGTGTCGGACGGAATTCACCAGTACGACCAATTGACCGGCCGTCTTCAGTCGATCAAGAAGACGAACACGGGTCCGGACGATTTCATCCAGCTGACCCAATACGACCAAGCGGGAAATCAGATCCTGACCTCGCAGGCCCGCTTCGTCCCGGACAAGACCGGTCACGTCGCGGTGCCGATCGAGACGGATGCCCAATTCGCATACGACGCGAACGGCCGGATGCGGTTCTACACGGAACGCCCGCAACCGCATCCCGGCGTCGAAGTGTTCCCCGAGGAGGAGTACAGCGATCAGGAGACTCGGTACGACGCCCTAGGGCGTCGGGTCTGGGTGAAGACGCGCCACATCCCGACGATCCCGAGCGGCGAGTGCGGCGAATTCTGCAGCGTCGAGCGGTTCGTGTGGGACGGTGATCAGCTGCTCGCCGAGTTCCGCATGCCGGATTCGATCGCCGAGCTGGATACGGCGTTGGTGTACAACTTGGTGCAACCGTCGAACGACATCCTGAATCCAACGCCACCGGTTCGTCAGTATTCGTGGCTCTGGGGCCAGGTGCTGTACACGCACGGTCTGGGGATGGACCAACCGCTCGCCGTGCATCGTTCCGGCGCGGGCGTCGACACGCTCGACCTCAGCTCGTTCGCGATGTATCCGCTGCACGACTGGCGCGGCAACGCGACCGCGATCGCGTTTGCCGGCGGACGGCCACTGTACAACGGCAACGTCGCATACACGCCGCCGCTGCCGACGGACGAGAACAAGCTGCTGACCGCCTATCGCGAACGCACCCACGATTCGCGTCGCGTGACGAGCTGGATGGGCTCACTGCTCACGGGCCAGATGACCGCGATGGGGTTGGAGTATCGGCGGAATCGGTACTACGACCCGAAGAGCGGCCGGTTCACGCAGGAGGATCCGATCGGGTTGGGGGGCGGGCTGAATCTGTACGGGTTTGGGGGTGGGGATCCGGTCAACTACTCAGATCCGTTTGGGCTGTGCGTCTGGGATCTGTGCATCGGCGAGAGCTATGCCACCGCCCTTGCCGCGGCCGGCCTTGCGACGCTCGTCGCCGCAGCATACGTCGACTTGACCAACAAGTTTGGCCCTCCGAGTAATTGGTTTAATATTGAAATTCCAACGATGTGGTCTAGTCGGAGCTCCACGAGCGGCGAAACGAGCGCCGCCGCAGGCGGTCGTGCCGCTCACAAGGCTTGGGACGCCGGGCAGGGATTTCAAAAGGAGCAGCGCCTGCCGAGTGGAAAGCGGTGTGATGCCTACAATCCCGAGACTTGTGTAATCAAGGAACTAAAGCCGGACAATGAGCGGGCGAAGCGACGTGGCGCGAAACAACTTGAGGACTACAAGAAGGAGCTTGAGGAACAAACAGGTAAAGCGCATAAAACCACGCTAGAGACCTACAGGCTGAAGCAACCATGAACACAAAGGAGCTTGAAACGATCTTCGAGGGAGCCCTTGCGCCGGTTGGGTTTCGCCGGCGTAAGGACACCTGGTACAAGACCAATGAGGACACGATCACACTAGTAAATCTTCAGAAGAGCCAGT